>CAYNAW010000014.1:0-30412 GCA_964395545.1 uncultured Candidatus Bathyarchaeia archaeon
TAATCCATTCCAAAACCAGTGGCAAATCCTCTTTCTCCAGAATCCTCAGGTTGACCGTCTTGCCTCCCAGCATGCCTGTTCCCGTTATTCCGTCATATACGTCAGTTCTTATGACTTGTGGAAGAAACTTCAACTTCTTTTGGACAGGTCCATATAGAGATGGAGTTGCTTTGAGCCTAGGCTAACGTCGTGCTCTACATAGCCGCATGGTTCAAAGCCACACGCAATGTAGAACTTGATCGCATAATCCATGAAAGTTCCAGTATCAGTTCGGAGAACGTGAAAACCTTGTGATTTGGCATAGTCCTTCGCCTTTTCAACAAGCTTTCTGCCTACACCTTGTCTCTGATGGTTTCTGCCAACAATGATGGAATCGATCATTAAAGCAAAGACCCGTCTACCCAATGATATGTAGCCAACGACCTGGCCTCCTATGGCTGCAACGAAGATTTTGCCTAACCCTGGTGTAGTGTTCTTCTTGATAGTCAGAATCTCACTGTCTAAGAATGGCTCACCAAAATTCTCAGCATCTAATATTAGCTTCTTGACCTGAGGAAAGTCAGAAGAAGCATACTCCCTAACCAGCACCTGCATTAGCTTCTCTCACATTCTAGGGTAATTCTTTCAGGTTTTATGAGTTGCGGAAGAACCCCCGTCACAGGAATAAGCTCCCTAGGGTCCACGGGTTACACGAAAGAGACCACCGGAACAGCGCGCGCGGGGCTGCTCCGAAAAAGATAATTGATTGCCAAGCACACTCTTCTTGGGGGAACAAGTGAGAATAGCAGTTACTGTAGTCTTGCTTTTTCTGCTCTTGACAGGCATGCTCCCAGTAATCTCTTGCATTCAACCTGTGGAGAGTGGGTTCGAGGCCGATGAGCTGCCGACCAGCGCAGATGTCCGTCTCGTTGAAATCCGAAAGGAACCGAGTCGAGGGCTTGGTAATCTTGCACCCAACCCGTCCTTCGAAAATGGGCTGACCAGTCCAGAGGGATGGGCCCACCATGAGTATAGTGGGGGAGCGATATTTCTGTGGGACGACGTGGTGTTCCATACTGGGGCATTCTCTGCGGGCATAGGCAACATCTCTGCTCCTTGGACTGTGTACGAGTGGCATACCAGCCAACTCATACCTGTAGACCCTGCGAGAAACTACGTCTCTTCTGTGTGGTACATGTTCTCTGGTTCGCCTGAGCCTGGTCAAAATGCTGGGATAGGTATTCAAGAATACGACGTGCATGGGCTGTCTTTGGGAACGGGTTTTGGTGTGGACCTGCATTCCTTCAACGATTCTTTGTGGCACTATGGTGAACTGGACTGCACACGCACAAGGTTTAACCCCTCTACTGCTTTCGTAGTGCTTTCGCTTCAATACCTGCATCGGGGGAACGCTTCAGAGGCTCAAGTGCGATTTGACGATGCCGATTTCTCAGTCAGAACCGTCACGGTCCCAGATGACTATGCAACCATCCAGGAAGCCATTAACGCAGCCAATGAAGGAGACACAGTGTTCGTCAGAAATGGAACATACTATGGCAACGTAGCGGTGAACAAGTCTGTTCTCTTGGTTGGCGAGTCCAGAGGCTCAACGATTATACAGGACGAAGTTGAAGTCCTCAGCGATTTCGTCTCCCTTCAGAGCTTCACCATCATGCCTTCAGGATGGCTGGGTATTCACGTCAAAGGGATGAATGCAACTCTGGAGAACAACACGGTCATCGGAGCTGGAGCAGGTTCAACATTCTGGGGAGTCTATCTCTCCGGTGATGGAAACATGGTCAACGGCAATTCAATAGCGAACTGCTGGAAGGGCATGTTCCTCGAAAGCTCCTCGTACAACCTGCTAGTCGGAAACGCTCTCGTCAACAATTCCCATGGTGTCCTCCTAACAAGAGCACCCAGCATCCCAGAGCTCCCACCTCCTCCTCCAAGTAGCTTCAACACAGTTCACCATAACAATTTCATAAGCAACGCTGACCAGGCAGCAGACTACGGCTATGGTAATGTCTGGGATGATGGTCATGAAGGCAACTTCTGGAGCAACTACCGTGGCACGGACTTGGACGGTGATGGTGTCGGAGATACTAGTATCCCATGGGAAGGAGTAGACTATTACCCTTTGATGAGACCCTTCGACTGGTGGAACCATGCAGACGTCAACTTTGACTACACCGTCGACATCTACGACCTCATCCTAACAGCAAGTGCCTATGGCTCTACACATGCAGACCCCAACTGGAATGCTCTCTGCGACATCGCTGAACCCTATGGCTGGGTGAACATATTCGACTTGGTTGTAGTGGCAGGCAATTATGGAGAAGAATGTGCTCCTTAGAGTCAGCTGCGCGCATGCGCGCGCACACAACTATCTGCCGGCTCTCTCGAAATCTAGACTCCCCTCCCACTTCGTTTCTAGACCAGTAATGGCTTAAGTGTTTAGACAAACAAGGAGAAGGAATGGAAGCAATGAAAGGCAGGAGCCTTAAGGGATTTTTCAGGTCGCATTTGCTGGACATCGCACTAGTCGTGGCTGGTGGAATTGTGGCTGGTGTCACTCTCTACTGTGACATAGTATCCCTTTGTCACAAGGCTCCGCTGGTGCAGTACAGGCTTCTGGTCCAGTGGCGTAAGCCTGAAGGCATGTCTATTCTCCCTCCGATAGAATACCGTTTCAACCCTCCAGGAGGACTGCTCGAACCACTCAGCACAGCAGACATCTTCAGCTTGCATTTTCCAGTCTTCTACCTCCTTCTCCTGCTTGTAGAAGTGGTCAGATACTGCAGGTGGAAGAGAACGGAATAGGCAGTTCTCTGGATGCGCTGCTTTCTGAAGGCTTTTTATCGTAGCTGGATATCTGAAGATAGGTAGCAATGTCACTGAAAGATAAGCGGTCTCTCTCCTCGTTGGAGTTCATGTTTGTAGGTCCTGCCGAGGACGACTTCACTGGAGCTATCCAAAGACACATGGCGCTCCATGAGGGCGTAGGACTCTCTGACTTGCTCAAGTTCCTTTATCAATCCGCCATGGGTTCGTTTCATCTGCTCGGAATGATGACAGACCGAGAGCTGTTAGAGTGGATTCGAAGAAGTCTGGAGAACACCGAACCTTCAGGTGGACCTCTTGTGGAAGAGCTGTACTCGAAGACATGGGTCAGACTGAACTTCGGGCCCTTCAAGAGAAAGTACGGGAACGATTATCCGATGGTCTTTGAGGCATTCATGAAAGCTAGGGACCAGAAGCCGGGACGATTGGAGGACTTTGAGAAGCTCGTGGAGAAACTGGCTAACGTTTTTCGACAAGGACTAATACAGCCTGTTGCCCACGAGCCGAAGGCTCTGCCGCTTGTGGAGAGTTTTCTGAAAGAATACAGAGAGCAAGGCTGCCCGCCTATCCACCATTCGAAGAGTTACATTCTGAAGAACAACTCCGATTATCTCGTGGTCCCAAGTGCCATCGAATGGTCGAATGCCAGCTGAGAACAGCTTCTCTTGCGTTGGTCTTGCTCGTTTCGATAGGCTTGCCATGATCCTTGGTCTGGGCTAGGTATCGCTGTGAATAGTCATATGATAATTCGGTCGATTTAGACTTGATGTGCGCGCGCAGTCGATATCGTGACGATCGCCTTCAGTTATGGCGAAGAATACGCATCCTAATGCCAGGCAGTCAGCCTCAGCAGCCATCAGCGCACGAACTGCACGAAGCCTTTGACCTCTCTTAGACTGGAACGGCAGAACATCTGGCGTTTGCTGGAGTGAGACTGTTGCCGCTGTTTCTCAGCTGGAGCACGCGAGGGATGCGTTTATATACGAGCGTACTCTGACCGCTCCTAGCGGGAGCCGACTCCATCTTGCCCACTCCACCGAGCGCCCGACACATCCTTGCCCGACGAATCGCCGGAGAGATCATTCTGTCGAACCACCCGGGGGGAACAATGAAAAAGTGGCGCCAGCTCTTCGGCATCTCCCAAACAAGCTTATCCGACGAGATGCGTCTCTCCTCCTCCGCGGTCATCAGTGATTACGAGAGCGGCAGACGAAAAAGCCCGGGAACTCGCTTCGTGAGACGCTTCGTCCGAGCCCTCCTGACCATCGACGAGGAACGCGGAGCGGTCTTCACGAGACAGTTCGCCAACCTGACCCGCTCGCCGAGCGCAGCCATCCTCGACATCCGAGACTTCCCGCTCCCCGTCAGCCTCGAGAGGTTCCGAAAGACGATAGACGGCCGCGCTATCGCCCTTCCCGAAGAGACCGGTGGCAAGATCCTCGGCTACACGATAATCGACACGCAAAAGGCGATGGAGACCCTCTCAGGACTGGAGTTCTTTCAAATCTTCGGAGCGGCAGCTGAGAAAGCGCTCGTGTTCACCAACATCGAGCACGTTCTTTTTCCAGCCTTGGCTCTACGGCTCAGCCCGCTCCAACCCCGGATCGTGGTATTCCACGGGATTCCTCCAAACGAGCTCGCAGTCAAACTGATCGAGTACGATAAGACACCGCTGCTTTACTCTGCAATTCCCGACACTGCATACCTGATCAAATCCCTTAGACGACTGCACCGCACCATGCTTCAAGCAGAAATGGGCAAAATTGTCAAGGCACCGCAAAAAACGAGCATCTAGCCACCGACACATTGGCTCGCCCCACTCCAATTGATTGAAGAGAGTAGTTCTGTCGGTTCTAGAAGGCAAACGACTAGAGCCCGCATTCTCATGGCGTATGAGAGTGTCGGGTCAACAACAAATGAAGCAGTTTTGCCGAAGTGAACTGTCGGATTATCTTCGATATTGACAAGGAATCCGACAGTTTTAAATATCAGAAACGCGGAGAGTCCTGTGAGAGTGTTGCTGTGTCAAGCATTGTCGGCAAGAAACCCGACAGCAGAGAATCATTTCTCCGACAGTTGCGAGGAGCAGTTGTCGAGCAGATTCAGAGAAAGAAGAAGAAACCGACGGTCGCCGGCACGGCGCAGCATCTGAGCATTCACAGAGACACTCTGTACCAATGGATGAAGGAGTTCGATGTTGAATTCGACCAAATCTATAACGAGACGGTGGCGTCTATGAAACGGGAACGGACTGAAAAGCCCGTTTACCTGATCGGAGAAGCCCTCGTGGGTGAGGGCGAAGAAGTTGCACACGTTGATTTGCTGATCGGCGACAAGGACGGGCCTGTGGGTGACGCTTTCGCCTCGGGCATGTCAAACTTGTCTGCGGGGCACACGCCTGTTCTCGCGGTGATAAGGCCCAACCTTCCACCGAAGCCGCACACCCTGCTGATACCCAAGGTGACTGTGCATAATCTTGAGGAGGCCGGCAAGATTTTCGGTCCAGCGCAAGCTGCTGTGGCGAAGGCGGTGGCGGATTCCGTCGAGGCTGGAATTATTCCAAGCGACAAAGTGGAAGACTGGGTCGTGGTCTGCAGCGTCTTCATCCATCCCAACGCTAAGGACTTTCGGAGGATCTACCACTTCAACTACGGCGCCACTCGGCTCGCCTTGAAGCGGGCGCTGGACAAGTACCCGTCGCTCGACAAAGTCATCTACGACAAGGACAGGGCGAAGCATCCGATCATGGGCTTCAAAGTGCCCCGGTTGTGGCGTCCGCCGTACCTGCAAATCGCCTTAGACGTGCCCAGCGTCGAGAAGACTAGGAGCATTATCGCGGAGCTGCCTGACAGCGACAGGATAATCCTCGAAGTGGGGACGCCGCTGCTGAAGAAGTACGGTGTCAAAGTGATTCGAGACCTCCGAGACGTGGCTAAGGACGTCTTCATCATCGCTGACCTGAAAACCTTAGACGTCGGTAAGGTGGAAGTGGACATGGCGTTCGAGGAGACCGCGGACGCCGTGGTCGTGGCGGGACTCGCGGCGAAGGAGACCTTGGACGGCTTCATCTACGAAGCTAAGAAGCTGGGTATCTACGCAATAGTTGACATGATGAACGTGGAAGACCCTCTCAAGAAGTTGCACGGGCTGAAGGACATGCCCGACGTGGTGATTCTGCATCGCGGTATCGATACAGAGACGGGTAAGACTCTCAGCCTGGACATGATTCAGAAGCTGAAACAGGCGTTCGCTGACAGGCGGTTCCTGGTCGCCGTCGCTGGGGGGATCATCCCCGAAACTGCCGAGGAAGCCTTGGAGAAGGGGGCTGACATAATCATCGTGGGGCGTTACGTGACCCAGTCCAAGGACGTGAAGCGTGCCGCCAGAGACTTTCTGGAAATGACGCAGGCCATGCGGGAGGACATCGACCTCTACAGAGTGCACGTGGAGTAGACTAGAGCTGGTTCTGGGCTAAATCGTTAAAAACACTAACCTCGTACAATCTGCTAAACTGCAACGTTGAATGTGTGGATCATGGCCGACGCGTTAATGATTTTCTCAATCGTAGCTGGCATAATAGCCGTCGGCTTCTTAGCAAACCTGCTATTCAAAAAGACTGGATTTCCCAGCAGCATGTTCTTGATTCTAATCGGGATAGTTCTCGGACCCATCTTGATGTGGGTTTCCCCCGAAGAGGTGGATCCTGTTACCCCTTTTCTGACCACGCTCACTTTGATGATGATACTCTTCGAAGGCGGTCTCAACATGGACATTTACAAAGCCATCTCGCAAAGCCTCAGAGCAGCTGTACTAGCGGTCTTGTATGTTGTGGCCGCAACGGCGTTCGTCACCTTATTCGCCCGTTTCTTCCTAGGTTTTCGGTGGCTTGAAGCCCTTATGCTGGGTCCGATGACCGCGGGAACAAGCTCTGTCGTCATCATACCACTAGTCTCAAAATTAGGGATCAACAAAGAAGTGGGAGTCACTCTGTCATTGGAGTCAACGATCACTGACATATTGAACATCGTGCTGGTGCTGGCTATTCTGCAAACTTACGTAAACGGGTTCGTCGACATTCAGCTAACGCTTGTGACAATAGCAGGAAAATTCGCTGTGGGCGCGATTCTCGGTGCCGTCGTGGGCATACTGTGGATCCGAGTGCTCTTTCTTGAAAGGAAGGAGGAATACGTCTATATTCTAACGTTAGGTGTTCTGATCGGCGTATATGCCATTTCTGAAACTTTCGGGGGAAGCGGTCCGTTGTCGGCTCTTCTTTTCGGCCTCATGCTGGGCAATGACAAAGAGATTTTCCGGGTTCTGAAGGTGAAACTGAATTTGGGTTACCTGAACGAAGTGAAGGCCTTTGTGAAACGCACTCAAGGAGAACTTGCCTTCATGATTCGAGCCTTCTTCTTCGTTTTTCTCGGGCTCATCTACGGTGTTGGTCGCGGCGAGTTTCCTATATGGTTAGGCATTCTCATAGCCTTAGTAATCGTGGCAGCAAACTTGGTCTTTCGTCACGCTGCGTCAACAATCGCGACGTGGAGAAGCGACATGTTTCAGTATCGCCGTTTCATGACTCTCATGTGTGGAATAGGACTCGCGAACGCAACCCTGAGCATTCTGATTTACCGCGAACTGAGTCCCACGGTCCCCTATGCCTACCTCTATCCCACCATCGTAACAAACATAATTATCGTAACCAACATAATCACTTCCATCGCACCTTTGATTAGGACCCGTAGATAGGCAGGTTAAGCTCATGAGCAAAGTAGGCGCTCTAATCAGGCTGATCCGCCCCATAAACTGCGTGATGATGGGGTTTGCAGTGATTGTTGGAGCTGCATTAGCTGGAACGGAGCAGCTTCTCCAACAACTTCCCCTCTCGCTCGGCTTCGCGACAGGCTTTTTCCTGACAGGCGCAACCATGGCCATCAACGACTACTACGATCGAGAGATCGACGCCATCAACGAGCCCAAGCGGCCCATCCCAAGCGGCGCCGTGAGTCCGAAAGAGGCATTAACCCTTGCCTCTGTCTTGACGTTTTCAGGCTTTCTGGCTGCGCTATTCACGAACTGGCAGTCTCTCGCTATAGCCTTGGCTACTTGGGTTGTTTTCGTTCTGTACACCACCAAGGGTAAGCGTACCGGTCTTCTTGGAAACCTCTTGGTCAGCGTTTGCATCGCGGTGCCTTTCGTCTACGGCGGTTTCGTAGTTGAGAAAGGAATCATGCCTGCGACGGGCATCTTCGTTGCCATAGTCTTCCTCGCGAACACTGGACGCGAAGTCACGAAAGGCATCGTCGACGTTGAGGGCGACCGGAGGAACGGTGTGAAGACAGTTGCGGTGGTCTATGGCAATGAGAAGGCCGCAGTTGCCGCATCGGTTCTGTACCTGGCCGCTGTTGCTTTGACTCCTCTGCCGTGGCTCTTGGGCATCGTCTCCTCTTGGTATCTCCCCTTTGTCTTCTTCGCAGATATGGGGTTCATCCTCTCCTCGATTCTGCTCGTCCTCAACCCATCGAGGGATAACGCCAGACGAATCAAGAACCGAGTCCTGTTCTGGTTCCTCAGTGGTCTCTTCGCGTTCGTCGCTGGGACCTTAGCTGTAAATATTTAGGTTAGAACAGCGAAAGAATGAGGGGATTACTCATGCCTATCTCGCCTATCAAAGCAATTCTCGAAGGCAAGAAGACAGACAAGCAAGTGGACATTCGCGGATGGGTCTACAGGAAACGGGAGAGCAAGAAGACAATCTTCTTACTCATACGTGACGCGACGGGGATAATACAGTCTACGGTCAAAGAAGGAACAGCGGCTTGGCAGAAAGCCCTGAGAGTGACTATAGAATCATCAGTAGTTCTCGGCGGAACGGTTAGAAAGGACACGCGAGCTCTCGGCGGCTATGAGGTTTCTGTGCAGAAGCTGGAGATCGTCGGACTGGCTGAGACGTTTCCGATAGCCAAGGACTTGAGTGAAGAGTTCCTGCGTGACATGCGCCACCTGTGGCTCCGGAGCAGGAAGATGAACCTCGTTATGCGGATCAGGAGCGAAGTCCTGCGGCTCATGCACGAATTCTTCAGAAAGAAAGGCTTCGTTGAAATCTCGCCTCCAATGTTCATAACCAGCGCATGCGAAGGCGGCTCCACACTCTTCGAGGCAAAGTACTTCGACCAAGACCTGTACTTGACGCAGAGCGCTCAACTCTACTCTGAAATCCTCATCTACTCTTTGGAGAAAGTCTACACTTGCGCTCCCTCCTTCCGAGCCGAAAAAAGCCGGACAATACGGCATCTTTGCGAGTACTGGCACGTAGAACCCGAGTGGGCTTTCGCCGACCTCAACGACGTCATGCGCGTTGAAGAGGAGCTCATAAGCTACGTGTGCAAGAAAGTGACTGAAGAATGCAAACGCGAACTCGAAGAACTAGGCATAAACCCCGAAGTACTGCTCAAAGTTGAGCCGCCCTTTCCGCGAATAACATACAAGGAAGCCATCGAACGCCTCCAGACGAAAGGATTCAACATCGAATGGGGCGTGGACATGGGCTACGACGAAGAGAAAGCCCTCGCTGACGACTTCGGAGCACCTTTCTTCGTCTACGACTACCCCAAGGCGATAAAGGCTTTCTACTGCAAAACCTACCGCGACAGACCCGACATGGCTATGTCCGTGGACCTGCTGGTCCCAAAAGTGGGAGAACTGACGACCGGGGGCGCCCGAGAAGACGACAAGGACGAGCTGATCAAGAGGATAAAAGAGACAGGACTCCGCGTGGAAGACTATGACTGGTACATCGACATGCGGCGGTACGGCACCGTCCCCCACGTAGGCTTCGGACTCGGCGTAGAGAGATTCCTCATGTGGATACTTGGCCTCGACAACATCATCGACGCCATCCCGTTCCCCCGAAGCATGCGGAGAAGCTATCCCTAACACTGTCCGGCCAGAATAAGCATGACCGTTTCAACTTTCTTTTTAAGCATCCCTTCACCCCTACCTTTCTACGAGTGCCCTGGACGTGACACAGAGACTGGAAACCAAGCACCATGCGGTAGGCAGCCAGAACAACATGTGGATATTGGAACTCCTCGACAATCCCCAACTCGCGAACGAGCTAAGCGACAACAGAGATATGTGGACCCCAACACTGAAAAACTCGGGGTTATGCGTAGCCTGCAAAGGCTCCCGCATGCTGTGCGGAAAACCCCGTTGCTCAGTGATGCTACGCCTCAACTCGTTCATCCGTGCAATTCCACTCGTCAAGGGCTTAGACATCGACGGGGCGTCGCCGCCCAGCGTCTTCGTAGGGCGAATCGGCTACCCGTACGTGTATGCAGGCCCGCTTGTTCCCCCGGTCCACGAGGACACGAGCCTCTACGACCTGCCCGAGCTGTGGTTCGGCAAGCCTATCGACGAAATCATCAGCTTTCGCTCCATGCTCATACGAGGCAAACACCGAGTCCATGTCCGCCGCTTCGAAGAAGCGGGCAGAATCATGGACCTGACCCGCGAACTAGCCCTTGCATCGGCAGCTACGGACGTGGAGTTAGCGTTGAAGAAGCGTCCACGAGGCTTTCTGGTTTTGAACGACGACGTCCAACCTTTCGGGCCCTCAGCGCCCATCAGAGACCTGCGCGTCACCTCCACGCGGTGGGACCACCACGTGGAGAACGCCTACTACGACACCGACCTGAAAGCCAAGCCTGCCGTGCTGGAGTTATACGACAAGGGCGTGATGGTGACGAAGATTCAGAGAGCCTTCAGCGTCGGGGCCTTCGGAGTCGAACAGCAGAGACGTCTCGTGCCCACCCGGTGGAGCATCACGGCAGTCGACAGCATCGTCTCCTTAGATTTGATGGAGAAAGTAAGGACGTTTCCCCTGGTCAACGAGTACCGCCTCTACGAGTCTTCTTACCTGTCAAACCAGTTCGAAGTGTTAATGATGCCTGACGCTTGGAGCTACGAGGCCATCGAGGCTTGGTATCCAGGCACGGTGTGGAACCCCAGCGGCAACAAAATAGTCCTCTACGGCGATTGGGAGGGCTACGATGGGCGAACTACTTACGCGGAAATCGGAGGGTGCTACTATGCTGCTCGGCTTGCCACGTGTGAGCTTCTGAGTAAAGAGCGACGTCAAGCAACCGTCGTCGTGCTGCGGGAAGCGAGACCTGGCTACATCATGCCCGTGGGCGTGTGGCAGGTGCGGGAGAACGTGCGAAACGCATTGCGCCAACCACCGCTGAAGTTCAAGACTTTGGATGAGGCGCTGCAGAGGGTTGCTAGCCAGTTCCACATCCCGATTGAGCAGTGGATGGCGAAGAGTAGGCTAATCACGGAGGCGAGGACACAGCGAAAGATTACCCACTACGCTTAGGAGGCTCAGTCGGTCAGTTTTTTGCCGCACTTGGAGCAGAATTTGGAGCCCGCAACGTTCTTCTCGTCGCATTTGGAGCAGACCACGGGTTCTCTGCTCGTCGACTCTCTGATCTTGTCTCTCGCGGTCTTGAAGGCTTTTTCCATCTCTCGTCCTGCGATCGAAAACGCCTTCTCCATTTCCTCTCCAACTCTGGCGACGGTGTCCTTCAGGTCTTCCATCGGCGTTGTGATTCCCGCGTCGAAGCCTTGCTTCGTCCTAACGCCGCATTTGTGACAGAAATACGCGTTGTCAAGAAGCTTTTCGCCGCAATTTGAACAGTGCACCATAGATGTTCACTCGCATCATGAAAAGGGCGGAGAAAGGATTTAAGCCTATATGACGCGCCTACGTGCTGCAGGTCTAGCGTTTCTTAGTCTGCAAGCTTTTTCCACATTTTGGGCAATATTTCTCGTCTTTCTCCACTTCTGCTCCGCATCTAGGGCACGTTCTCTGGATGGGCTTCGTCTTTCTTTCTTCAGCCTTTGCCTTCAACGCTCGCTTGTACTGCCAACCCGTGCCGAAGATGAAGGAAGTTATGCCCGTGCAGACGATGAAGAGTGTGAGGCCAATGATGTAGAGCTCAGGTAGTAGCAGCAAACCGGCGACGATGAGAACGATGCCGATGACTAGGCCCGTTAAGGCGATCCTTCTGACTCTGTTCAGTCCAGAGATTTTCTCTTTTAGCTCCTTCTCTCTCAAACCCTCGTCCTCGTGAACATTAGTGATTAGATTGGGATGGTTAAGGACTCGATGTCCCTAGGGTAGTAGGTTATCACTTCTGCTCCGTCTATGGTGATTACGACCGTGTCGGAGTGTCGGAAACCGCCGAAGCCTGGTTCATAGATGCCGGGCTCGCAGCTCAAGACCATGCCGGGCTTTAAGATTCCGTTGTTCCCAACGTCCAGCCATGGCGGCTCGTGTCCCTCCAACCCCAGCCCGTGCCCAGTGTGGTGCCGCAGGAGCTTACTTAATCCAGCTTTCGTGAAGACTCTGGTGGCTGCCTCGTCGACGCTGCTACACTTCGCGCCCGGCTTGAAGGCCTTGAAGGCTTCATTCTGGGCTTTAGTCATAGTCTCAAAGTATTTTCGCTGCTTGACTGTAGGTTCGCCGAGGAACATGGTTCTTTCCAGCTCGCAGCTGTACCCTCCCACGTCAGCTCCTGCTCCGGTCACGAGTACGTCACCTTCCCGCATGAGCCGCTTCGTGGCTATCGCGTGAGGGATGGCTGACATCTCACCTACTTGTCCACGGTAAACGGCGCTGGCGGGTGAACGTCCCCAGCCTTGCGGCGCATAGTCTGGTCCAAGAGCTTTCTTCATAACTGCTGAGGCTTCGAGGCTTGCAGCAGCTGCGATGTCAAAGTCCCACGTGTCGGGCGCCGTGTACTCTTGCAGCAGAGTATGCGCCAGGTTTGCCCACTTGGTGCTTTCGCGAATCAGGGCGATTTCCTCTTCTGACTTGACGAGACGCATGCCCTCCACGATGTCTTTGGCGTGGACGAATTCGGCTCTAGGCAGCTTCTTGGTGATTGGCGGTCCCTCGTATCCCCAGGCTCCGGCGGCGCCAGCCATGTTGTCGGTTCCTATGCGTTTGTCAGCGAGATTCATGTCCTTTAGGAACTGCGCGAAGAGGTCTATCGGGTGCTTCTTGCCGGGGTAGTCGTAGTACGTTTTTAATTCCTTTATTAGGCGGGTTTTTAGAGGGATGTGGTCGATTTCCAGCAGGGGTCCCATGAAAGTTGTTTCGCCTTCTACGGGGATAATCAGTGCTGCTGGTCGCTCTGTGGTGATGGAGGAATAGCCTGTGAGGTAGAAAAAACTGACGCCGCTCGTGAGGTATAACGCGTCGAGGTTCCTCTTGACCAGTGTCCTTCTCACAGTTTCAATTCGTTTCTTGTGTTCGCTTTCACTAATCGATAATCTTGTCAACGGACTCGCCGAAGACACCTTCCTCTTTGAGGGCATAAAGGCTTTGCTACGCTTGCTGGAGTTCGAAGAAGTCCGCCAGCTTCCTAGTCTTGGACTCGTGGAGAATCTCGGCGCATTTCTTAGGGTCCAGGGGTTTGAAGGTCAGGCCAAGCGTGGCTAACAGTTTCTGCGTTCCTTTGGCGATGTCCGGCGCTGCAAGTATTCCCCTCACGTCCCGGTTGACGATGCCTTCTACTGCCTTCACGTACCGGGACAGTTGGAGGGCGGCGTTGCGTCCCGCTGTCTTCCGTTTAATCTCTACGACAACGAATTTGCCCTCTCGGTCTGTCCCGTAGACGTCAACGAAGCCGGGCTCAACTTTCTTTTCGAAGCTGAGAGGCCTGAAGCCCTCTTCTATGAGTTGAGGTTGGAGTATGACTGCTTTCTGCATATCTTCTTCGCTGGCGTAGAGTGAGAACTCACCCACGTCCCTGAGCTTCAGAGATGAGAGCAGAATGATGCGATCGAAGGAGATGCTTATCGATTCGGCGGGCCGGCGACGAATCGCTGTAATGTGTAAGACGCCATCTTTAACATGTGTCTGGAAGATGCATCCTGGGGGTTGCCAGTTCACAGCTTCGTAGCCGCTTGATCGGTGGACCAGGACTGAGCCGTCTTCTTTGATGATGACAATTCGTTCACCGGGTTCGAGCCTGCTGCTCGCCCTTCCTCTATAGTCAACCCAGCAGTTTCCAACCAAGAGCAAAAGATGTCGTTGGGAAAGCGCTTCCTTGATGGACCTTCCTGTTTCGTCATCTAACCGCGGGTTTTCTAGAAGGAGAGCGCACCTGTGGCTGGACAACGTGTTTTCTCTCGATGAATTCCTTGTGAAGGTGGTCAAAATAAAACTTCTGCCAATTTGCCATTATGGGTTGGGTTGCCTTGAGCCTCGAGTCGAGGCAAGCGCTCATGGCCTAAGAAACATAACAACTCGACGCGCGCGCTTACACCATCGCACACTTTCCAAGAGACCTTCGCAACTATCAGGCGCACTGCATTAGTCTGCCAAGCAACAAAGAGTATTAAATCGATCTAGCGGCATAGGATTTTGGGATGCTATGACTGAGTGGAAACAGAAACGCCGACACTTGCGCTATTACAACATCACTGCTAACCTTTATGACACCCGTTATGCTGAAGAACAGGCCCTCAAGATTGAGGCTGCCATTGAAAGCCTGAAACGCACGCGACACGGTTCAATCCTTGACTTGGGCTGTGGGACGGGGCTTCTTCTTCCAAGAATACACAGGGCGAAAGAGATCGTGTGCGCGGACATATCCCGACATATGCTTAGACGAATAGAGACGAGCACGAAGCGTTCTGCTAACCTCCATGTGGTCGTGGCCGATGCCGACCACACGCCGTTCCGGCACGACTATTTTGACTCGGTCTTTGCCATCACCCTGTTACAAAACATGCCAAACCCAAGCCAAACGCTCGAAGAAATGCGACGCGTCACCAAACCCGACGCCACGATGGTTGTCACCGGCTTGAAGAAACATCTTACCCAACAGAGCTTTCTGAGCCTCCTCAAGAAAGCAGCGCTGAAACCACAACTTGTGCCCACGAATGAACGTCTAAAATGCCATATCGCGAAATGCAAAAAGGCAAAGAAGCGCAAATCCTGCAAACCGGATGGGCACCATCGTAGTTGAGGCCCCTCATGGGTAAAGACAGAAGGTGTGAGTGCTCTGCTTGCGCTAAAACTCAGATAGGTTGTTCAACTATTGACTGTTGAAGGAATTCTCCGTTGTGGGATGCGGTGTTTGACCGGCTGGAGAAGATTCTTGAGGCCATCTTGGAAGCCTTGGGCATTCCCTTGAAAGTCGCCCTGTTTTTTCTGAACGTGCTTGTTCTTCTGGTTTGTTTCTCGACTATTGGGTATTATGGATACTATCTTATTATAGTCATACTAGTGGCAGAGATGCCGATAGCATACGTTATACTTAAGGAATTTTGGAGACAGGCACATCTGCTGCCTAAACATGAGGGATTCGAGTCGAATTCAGAGCAGATGGAAAACGCAATACTATGTGAAAATCGTCAAGCGACGAAAAGACTAATGCAGGCGTTTGCGGTTAACTTTTTTGTCGATACCCGAGAGAGGCATTGCTGCTAACATGACTGATCCACTGTCAACTGTTGGCTTCAGCAGATTTTCACCGCAGTAAGGACAGAGTCTGAATTCAGTCAGGATCTCCCGTCCACAAGATGGACACAACTTGTGCTTTTTGACCTCACGTTCCAACCGCTTAACCGTCTTTCCCAAGCTTTCGACATCGTCCTTCAAGCTCTCCACTGAATCGCAGAGTGGACTGATATTCAGAACCTCACCTCGCACGTTCAACACAGTATCCCGCAACCCGGCTAGCAACTTGCCATTGGTCTCCAAAGTCTCGCTCATCATCTCCAAAATCCCACCCTTAGCTTCCAACAATTCAACATCCGCCTGATTTTCCTTTTTCCCATCCTCCAACACCTTACCCAAGAAAGTCTCAATAGGATTCCTCAAAGCAACTACAGTCGTTCCACCCCAAAACAGGAACACGGTCGTTAGAGAACACAGCAAATAGAGAATTGGGTCAACCGGCCCCAGAAACCTTATGAACGGATAGACTGAAAGCAGGAGCGACTTTGTCTGGCTCCCAGTCAGCCACAGAAAACCATCCAGAACATGCAGCCCAGCTAAGAACGTAAAGGAGCCCAAAACCCAGACAGCGACACCCTTTCTGACCACCAGAGAACAACTCCTCTAGACAACAGTTCTAGAAGATAACAACGCTTAACCCTAATTAAGCCGCTATTCCCAGACAAAGCATATATCCAAAACCGACACATGGCAAACACGATGTCCAGCTAATCTTAAATACCCCTCCACTTTCCATCTGATAGCGAGCGTATCACAATGGGATTCAAAGCTGTCCATTACTCTGAGGTCAAAGTTGAAGAAGTGACTGAAGGCGGTGCCGAGGGCACCACAATCCGCTGGCTGATCGCACGAGAAGATGGCGCTGAGCATTTCGCCATGAGACACTTCGAGATGGCTCCAGGCGGGCATTCCCCACATCATTCTCACGAATGGGAGCACGAGGTTTTCATACTGGAAGGTGAATGCCTCGTCGTCTGCGGTGAACACCGGAAGAAAGTCGGCACTGGCCACGCAGTCTTCATCCCTCCTAATGTCATGCACCACTTCAGAAACGAAGGGAAAGGTGCCTTGAGGTTCATCTGCCTCGTTCCACACCATCAGCAACGCTGATTTTCTTGGCGATGGACAACTTCGCCACTTGAAGCCCTCCCATGAGTGATGTAGTTGCCAACCCAAAAAAAACTGTGTTTCCTGCCGAACTGCTTGTGGGCGACTCTTATGCGTCAATTTACCCTCTGAATCTTGTGTGGAAGATGAATCTTCAGTATTAATCTCCGAGTCGCAAAGATTAATGGTTCAAAGATACGAGTTCTGGAGAGGTGTCACGTTTGAACAGCACATTGTTTGAGGCTTGTAAGGAATTGATCGACGACGTCAAGTCAGGGTCGACTGATTTAGTGTTTAAAGAGGTTTGCTTAGAGATTTTGGCGCGTGCAAAACATGTCTTGAACGATGAGGAGTTCGAGGTTTTAGTGGAATATACGTCGGAACGCATGCAGGAGAGAACACACGTTTCGATTAACGTGTCAAGGTAACCTTGGCTCCAGGCATCTCTCTTTTCCAGTGCATTCGGTCATCGTGCTCTTGTCACGTTGTGCTCTCTCTTTCTATCATCTTGGTTTCAATTAGGTGCTCGGCCAAACACTAGGAGTTAAGCCTAGACGTTTCTTTTTCGGGAGGAGAGAAGATATAAGAGGAGGTTTTTCATACAACATCTGAGCTTGACGGGGTGATATTGCCGTGAACTCTGAGGCTAAGGCTGCGAGTGTGATGCAGACTCCCGTATGTACTAGTTGTAATCGTACTATTCCTGTGGGTTCGAAGGCTACGAAGTTCAACTGTCCCAATTGTGGTGAGATCGTGCTCTGGCGGTGTCAGAAGTGCCGCCAGTTTGGGCGTTTATACAAGTGTCCGAAATGTGGATTTGTGGGGCCTTGAGCTTGGCGAGCGTTGTGGTTAGTTATAAGATCTTTCCCACGGGTTTAGAGGTGGATTTCGAGGAGCTGAAGAAGCAGATTGAGGAGGTGCTTCCCTCTCAGGCTAAGATTTATGGGGGCTACCAGACGGAGCCCGTTGCTTTCGGGTTGAACGCGCTTATAGCCCACATTCAAATCCCCGAAGACGAGTCGGGGGTAGTGGAGGAAGTGGAGAAGAGTCTGGAGGGCATTCAAACGGTTAGCCAGATTCAGACGCTTATGGTCAGGAGAACGCGCTAACACCTATTAGCTTGAATGTTTATAAGTGACGTGGTCAGTTTCGACTTAAATACTCACAATTTCAGCAAGATGGGTTTAGCATGAGTGAAGTGCAGCTACGTGTAGGAGATGCGAAACAACGGGACGTTGGCCGTGGCATTGCTCGTCTCGACCAGAAAACCATGCAACAGCTTGGCATCAGCGCCGGAGACGTTATCGAAATCACTGGGAAACGAACCACCAGTGCGATCGCGTGGCCAGCCTACAGCGAAGACCAAGAGAAGGGGCTGATTCGCATTGACGGCTTCACGCGGAAGAACGCGGGAGTGGCCATCAACGAGTATGTGGTGATCAAGTCGGCGGCTGTCAAGAATGCGACGAGCATTATCTTGGCGCCTGTTGACATGAGGTTGAACGTTGATGACGATTTCACGAATTTTGTGAAGAACCGGCTGATGGAACGCACGTTCGTCGAAGGGGACACCACTCTGGTCATGATGCTCGGACATGCCATACCTTTCACGGTGACGAAAAGTCGTCCCCATGGAATAGTGCGGATAACTAAGGACACGAATTTTCAAATCCTCAATGAACCGGCGCCCGAAGCAAAAGGTGTTCCGCGGACGACGTACGAGGACATAGGCGGTCTTCACGAGGAACTTCAACGCGTAAGAGAGATGGTTGAATTACCTCTAAGGCATCCTGAAATCTTCCAGCGGTTAGGCATCGAACCGCCGAAAGGCGTTCTGCTCCACGGCCCGCCGGGATGCGGTAAGACCCTGCTTGCCAGGGCTGTAGCGAACGAGTCTGAAGCTAACTTCTTCTCAATTAATGGTCCAGAGATAATGAGCAAGTTCTACGGTGAGTCAGAGGCTAGGCTTAGGGAGATTTTTCAACAGGCACAGCAAAATGCACCGAGCATCATATTCATAGACGAGTTGGACGCTATAGCCCCGAAGAGAGAAGAGGTCACGGGAGAGGTTGAGAGGCGAGTTGTGGCTCAGCTCTTGGCTCTCATGGACGGTTTGGGTGGAAGAGGAAACGTCATCGTGATAGGCGCAACTAACCGACCGGGCGCCCTTGACCCCGCCCTTCGGAGACCCGGGCGCTTCGACCGAGAGATAGAAATCGGCGTTCCCGACAAGCAGGCACGACATGAAATCACGCAGATTCACACGCGCGGCATGCCTTTGGCTGAAGATGTTGACTTGAAAAAACTGTCTGACATGACTCATGGCTATACAGGCGCCGACCTTGCAGCCTTGAGTAGAGAAACGGCGATGAAAGCCCTCAGGCGTTACTTGCCCGAGATCAACTTAGAAGAGGAGCACATTCCACCTTCAGTGCTGGAGAAGATGGAGGTGAGGCTGGAAGACTTCGTCAACGCCTACAAGGAAATCACCCCTACTGCTATGCGGGAAGTGTACATCGAAACGCCCACGGTGCACTGGACGGATATCGGAGGGCTGGAACAGGTGAAACGGGAGCTTAGGGAGGCAGTCGAGTGGCCTCTGAAAACCCCTGAAGTCTTCAGTCGATTAGGCATTAAACCGCCCAAAGGCATCATGCTGTTCGGTCCGCCGGGATGCGGCAAGACACTGCTCGCGCGGGCTGTGGCAACGGAGAGCGAAGCCAACTTCATCACGATAAAGGGTCCCGAAGTCTTCAGCAAGTGGGTGGGAGAGTCCGAGAAGGCTATACGAGAGGTCTTCCGCAAAGCGCGGATGGCAGCTCCTGCAGTTATTTTCTTCGACGAGTTCGACTCCCTCGTTCCCCGTAGAGGCATGGGATTCGCCGACAGCGGCGTGACGGAACGAGTCATCAGCCAACTCCTAACCGAGATGGACGGCATATTGAGCTTGGAAGACGTGGTTGTCATCGCCGCTACCAACCGACCAGACATCATAGACCGCGCCGTATTGCGTCCAGGCCGCTTCGACAGGCTCATCTATGTGCCCGAGCCAGATGAACAGGCGAGGCTGGAAATCCTGAAGATATACACGAAGGATATGCCCTTGGGCAAAGACATTGAACTGGACGCTATGGTCAAAATGACTAAGGGCTACAGCGGCGCAGACATCCAAGCCTTCTGCCGCGAGGCTGCTCTGTACGCTCTTAGGAAGGACATAAACTCGAAGATCGTGACGCTTGCGGATTTCAAGGAAGCCACAAGCCAGATAGGCCCCACCATCACACCCGACATGGAAACGTGGTACAAAGGGTTCGTCAAACAGGTTAGACAACTGCAGAAGCCTACAACACCCGTAGCTTAAACGAGGTTGGAAGATGGCAGCCAAAATTTGGAATCCGCATCCCCTCTCCACAATCATCGTCGAACTGCTGAAACGGAAGGGACCCTCGACTGATTTTGAGCTTTACGACATGGTCAAAGAAATACAAGACGACCTTGGGTTTAGGGACGTGAACAAAGAACTGATGCGCCTTGAAATTGCAGGCGTGGTTCGCGTGTATGCTTTGGCTAGAGGCAAAAGACGAGTGGAGCTTGTGAAAGGAAAGAGAGCGGGCGCTTAACGCTTTCAGGCTTCAGCGGAGGGGCCCTTCGAGGCTCTCTTCGCTGTTTCACCTAGCTTAGTCGACGGAACGTAGGCGCCTCCTGTGAAGGTGAAGCCACATTTTCTGCACTTCCATAGTCCCACGCTTTGACGCTTGACGGTCGGGGCGTGACATTGAGGGCAACGGTGAGGCTTCTTCATCTCAGTCATCACTTCGATGTACCTCTTCCTCACAGTGGCACCGTACCGTGCCTTAAACCCGCCTGCCGGTCCCATCTTTTTGGTCTTTCCCATCAAGTCTTCACCACAATCTTTCGCATCTCTGCAGTCTTCTCTACCGCGGTCTTCGCGACTTCCATGATCTGTTCAATGCTGAAAGTGCCCGTTCCACCTTTCTGAATCGCACAGATCTTCCCTTCTTTCTCGACGGTCATGGTCAGCCTTGCATCCATCACCTGCTCTTCTTCTAGCCAAGGGTCGACAGCGAGCTTGTCGTTTATCTTCGCGAAGGTGACGGCTATTGGGTAGTTCTGCATAGGCAACGGAATGTAGCCTGCTTTGGTCTTAACCTCACCGTCCTCCACTTCAAACTTGGGCATCTTTGTGTTCACCAAAGCAGCTAACGACGCGATGGCAGAGGCGTCAATAAGGTTGCCGTCATGGTTGAGCACGTACACGTCGATGAACACCACGACCACCTTCTTCCCAGGCGCAAGGCACAGTTTCTCGAGGTTGATGCATTTCGACTCCCGTAGTCCTCTGTCTACGACTCTCGCGAGTTCGATGGAATTCTCGTCTGGCGGGCCAGGCTCGAACGAAGGTGACGCGAGGGGCACGAGTTCGGCATTAACCGTCAAAACCCCTTCGTTAGGAGTGTCTGGAAAGGGCTCGCCCGTCGCAATCTTCACTCCGACTAGAACTTCGGTCTTTCCGAGCAGGACTCGGGCTGAGCCTTCAGCTTTCTCGATTACGCCGACCTCCAGCTTGATTTCCCGGTAGTCTGTTAATCCTCTTCCGTCCAGCCTCATGCCTTTGCTCATCAACTGTGCTATCTGTTTCTGTTTCACACGGACTATCATGGACATTACTCTGCCACCTCCTCCTTCACGGCAACATACTTCGCCTTCAACGCTTCCTTCTGTATGGTGTAGAGCAGCTTACAGCCCTCTATGGAGAGGCCTACCGCTTTCTCGAATTCCTCGAGCGTCAACTGTCCATCCATCTGGAGGAGAGTTATAGCGTTGAGGTTCGGCATGTACGCGACGGGGACGTCCGCTTCACCTTTCTTGTCTTCCTGATCACTCAAGTCCACGACCAGCTGTCCTTCAACCTTTCCCGCGGCGCAGGCAACTATGAGGTCGCGCATGGGGATGCCGCCGTCCGCAAGGGCCAGTGAGGCTGCTGTTATGCCTGAACATCTCGTGCCGCCGTCTGCTTGGAGGACTTCTATGAAGAGGTCTACGGATGTTCGGGGGTAGTATTCGAGGAATATGGCTGGTTCTAGGCATTCTCGTATCACTTTTGACAATTCTAGCTCCCTTCTCGAGGGTGCAGGCGACTTTCTCTCTTCTACCGAAAAGGGTGCCATGTGATACCGGCACCTCAGTAGGCAACGGTCGGGCAGAGTCAGGTGTTTTGGGTGCACCTCATGAGGTCCATACATCGCGGCAAGTATCTTGTTCTTTCCTTGTTCGATGTAGGCTGAGCCGTCCGCGTTGCTTAAAACGCCTACTTCAATCTTCGTGGTTCTTAACTCGTTGAATTTTCTTCCATCTACTCTTATGCCTTCTTTATCGATTAGTTTCTCTTCTGCTTTAGGCATTTTCTTTTTCACCTTTCTCTTGTTTCTCTTTTTCTTTTTTCAACATCTCTGTTACGCGATCTGTTAGGCCGCTCGTGTGGGATTCGTCCTCTATTTTGTGGATTGCCATCACGGCGAGTCTTTCGTCTTCTGGGCTTTTGCCTCGTATGAGTGCCAGCCCGTTCTGGCCCAGGATGATCTGGCAGTTTGTCTCTTGTTTTATCATGCTTATCATGGAGCCTTTTCTGCCTATCATACGCGGGATTTTTGTGGGGGTGACTTTGACGATCTGACCCTGTGTGATTTTTCCGAGACCGGGTTCTCGGATTGAGAGGAGTGGGTCGCGTGTTCTGTCGTAGGAGATGATTTTGGCTATTATGAGGTCTCCGACGTCGAAGATAGATGATAGTTCGTCTTTTTGTGGGTGGAATGACCGTTCCATAACGTCCGAGGCTCGCAGCATGGCAGGGTAGGGCGCGTTGATGTCTAATAGCCACCCTCCCATAGTGATGTCTGTGACTTTGCCTATGATGGTGTCTCCGATGTTTGGTAAGTAGAAGGCTTTGAGGGCGACGACGCTTACTCGGTGTTCGTCGTACTCTACTAGTCCTACTCGAGTGGCGTAGAGCTTGTTGTCTTCTTTGAACGTGTTCTCGCCGGCTGCGTAGTTGCCTTCTGCTAGCAAGTCGCCGGGAGTGACAAGCTGTCGTCTCTCGTAAAACATGGGCATTTTCTTTTATCACCAACCTTTCTCTTTCATAGGATTCTTACAGTTTTTTCGCTTCTGCGGTTCCCCTAGTTAGTTCTCCGAGTTTTTCCAGAAAGGGTCCGTAGAGACCTGCTGGCATCTCGATTATGGAGAACCATGAGCCGTCTGCGCGCCACTCTTCACGCTTTATGGTGCCATACCCTTTCGCAGTTCCGTAGGCTTTGGCGGCGTATTCGGGTGGGATTCGCACTTGGACTTGTATCTGTTCAGTTTTGATGGGAAGAATCGGTCGGAGCAGTTTGATTATGTCTTTCGCCTGTTCTTCGACGTTCTTGAAGGGGTCTATCGGATAGTGGATGTGTTCCATTGCCTGTTCTATGCGTATAGGGGGGTGTGGCAGGTTTGTCTTCGGGTCGACAGCTTGACGGGCTATGAACGCGATTATTTGTTTCCGCTTCTCAGCCGTCAGCTGCCTTCGCTGATCCGTTGTAAGCTGGAGTATTCCCTTTTTCAGGATGGTCTCAGCAATTTTCAGCGCGTCAGTGGTGGTGAATACGGCTTTGAGTTTTTCTTCGCCTGCCTTGGTTCCCTTGTTCGCGTCCGTGAATATTGTGTCAGTCACGAGGACTTCCGAGAGAGGTGTAGGCTTGCCAGTGGTGTAGTTAAGGGCAGGTTGCGGTTTGACTAGGACTTCGAAGTGTTCACCGTCGCGGGTTATGCGCGCAACGGTGTATCGCTCGCTCATTTAGTGTTTCACTCTTCACTCTATAGCCTTCATGTACTTCTCGACTTCTTCGTCTGCCATAAGTCGATAAGTCTTTGTCGGTGCAGGTATCGTGGCTATTTTCACTCTGAGCTGTTCATCTCTGGCTTGAAGTGCTTTTTTCAAGCATTTTATGCACAGTTTGGTTGCTTCTTCCAGGTCTAAGTCTTCTCGGTAGTCGGTCTTCAGAATGCCCTCGACCGTCTCTTTTCCTACGCCGACGGCGATTGCCCTGTATGCTCTGTAGGTTCCGCTGGGGTCTGTGGAGAAGAGGCGGGGGCCTATCTTATCAACGCCTCCGAATACTATGGAAACTCCAAAGGGACGTACTCCAGCATGCTGCGTGTAGAGCTGCTTGATATCGCCTATGCGTTTCGAGATTATCTCGACGTCCACTGGCTCGTCGTACATCAGCCTGTTGCTCTGGCAGTACACTCGTGCTTGGTCGATCAATATACGGGCGTCAGAGCCTAGACCAACCACAGCTGCGCCTATGTGTGTGTCTACGGGAAAGAGTTTCCATGTGAAATTCGGGTCTTGCAGTTCAGATTCAAGCTTCTCTTCTGCGCCTAAAACTATGCCTTCAGGGCAGGCTATACCCAGTATGGTTGCTCCTCGGTTCACAGTTTCGAGGGCGTATTCTACTTGAAACAAGCGGCCGTCTGGAGAGAACACTGTGATAGCTCGGTCGTATGCTCCTGGGGCCGCAAATATAGACAACTACATTTCACCTCACGCAGACGATACTCTTTGCTTGACAACATTCAGCATGCTATACTAAAAACCTTTTCGTATAATCCCATCTGGTGCCTAGCGTTCGAAGAATGACCATTAGATACGTTTTGCAGCTTCTCTCGTGAAGGATAAGGCTTATTTCGCGTTTCCAACGCTTCTATGGTGGGTGCTGCGTTTTGGGCGTCAACCTTAAGGACCTGGTGCCGAAGACTCAAGTACGCTTGCAGAATCTCGCGGGCAAATCTGTAGCCATCGACGCCTACAACGCGCTCTATCAGTTCCTCGCCATCATCCGCCAGCCCGACGGCACCCCGCTTAAAGACACTAGCGGCAGGGTCACTAGCCACCTCAGCGGCTTGCTTTACCGCACCTCAAACCTCGTCGAGATGGGCATTCGAGTGGCTTACGTCTTCGACGGTATCCCTCCAGCCCTGAAAGAAATCGAGATCAAGCGTAGGGCGAAGACCAAAGAGGAAGCCACGGTGAAATATGAGAAGGCCTTGGCAGAGGGCAAAGTGGAAGAAGCTCGGACCTACGCTCAAGCCACGTCTCGGTTGAAGGATTACATGGAAGACGACGGCAAACGCCTGCTGACCCTCATGGGTATCCCTTGGGTTCAGGCGCCGAGTGAGGGAGAAGCCCAAGCCGCCTACATCAACAGGATGGGAGTAACGAATTTCTGCGCCAGCCAAGACTATGACAGTCTCCTCTTCGGCGCGCCCCTGCTCATTCGAAACTTGACGATAAGTGGGAGACGAAAGCTCCCGAATAAACCCGTCTACGTCGACGTAGTCCCCGAAACCGTCGAGCTAGACAAGGTTCTAACCGAGCTGGGCATCACCCACGAACAGCTGGTGGACATAGGCATCCTCGTAGGTACCGACTACAACCCCGAAGGCGTCAAGGGCATCGGACCCAAAACCGCCTTGAAACTCGTTAAAGAACACGGCAGCTTGGAAAAAACGCTGCAAACTGAGTTAAAAAACATCGAATTTCCGGCCGACCCTCAACGAGTAAGAGACATTTTCCTGCACCCAAACGTGACGGATGCCTACACCCTGACATGGCAGAAACCCGACGTGGAAGGTGTCGTGGGCTTCCTCTGTCGCGAACGTGACTTCACAGAAGACCGCGTCAGAAAGGCCCTCGAGAAGATGAGCAAGGGCATCACAGAAGAGAAAGCCAAGACCACTCTGGACGCATTCTTTGGATAAGGCACTCGTCAGCTTTCTTGACCGAACCGTCCAGTGAGAGGCACGAATGCCACGCCGCCCAAATTTTCCCTGCTTAGACAGCCATCGGCGCCTTTGCGAACGCGAATCAGCGATTGGAACAGCGCGACGTTCCCCACTGGAATGACCAGGGCGCCGCCGATCCTAAGCTGCTCCAACAGAGGCGGAGGAACGTCTGGAGCGGCTGCAGTCACGAGAACACGGTCATACGGGCTCTGGTCCGGGTGGCCCAAAGAGCCGTCTGCGTGAATCACCGTCACTCGGTCACCGAATCCGTGGTGAATAATGTTCTCTCTGGCATTCTGCGCTAGCTCTGCCACGATCTCAACTGTGTAGACATGCCCACGCTCCGACCGAGAAGCCTCCTTAGGGGCCACGATCTCCGCGATAGTGGCAGAGTGCCATCCGCAGCCCGCCCCCACCTCCAAGACGCGGTGGCCCAACTCCAGCTCCAAAGCCTCATTCATGATCGCCACCATGTGGGGCGCACTGACGGTCTGTCCCTTGCCGATAGGTAAGGGCGCATCTACTGACGCATATTCGACGGAGCGTTCCGGCAAGAATAGCGCCCGGGGCACTTGCTTCATGGCTCGGATGATGTTCGGGGAGCGGAGAACCCCTTCTCTGACGAGGTTGTGCACAAGTTGTTCCCACGAGGCTGTTTCTCGCTTCATCTCCGGCTTCACACCGAAGAATGAGTGTGCAGGGTTGCTTAAGAACTTACGAGTAGAGGAGAGGGCAAATAGGGTTTCGAGGCTATTTGACGGTGACTGATTTGGCTAGGTTGCGGGGCATGTCGGGGTCGCATCCACGTTCAAGAGCCACGTAGTAAGCGAAGAGTTGGAGAGGCACCACGTATGGTATGGGCGACAGCACCTCGGGAATTCCCGCCGTGATTTCAACATAATCATCCGCCAAGCTGATTATCTCCTTGTCACCCTCTTCGCACACGACGATGACCGACGCTCCTCGAGCCTTCATCTCCATGATGTTCCCTATCAGTGTCTTCCGCGTTCCGTCTGGGGGACAGATGAAAACCACTGGGAACCCTGGCTCTATCAGGCTTATCGGTCCATGCTTGCTCTCGCCCGCGGGAAACGCGATGGACGGTACGTAGGCGATTTCCATCAGCTTCAAGCGTCCTTCCAGTGCTGTGGCGTAGCTTATTCCCCTGCCTAGGAAGAAGAAGCACGGTTTGTCTTTGTATTTCTTCGCCAGCGCTCTCAGTTTGTTCTCCTGTGTCTCGACTATCTTGTTCACGATATCTGGGATTTTGGCAATCTTGTCGTCCAGCAGGTCAATCTCGTCTTGCGAAACTTTCCCACGTTTCTTTGCAAGTCGTATCGCCAGCTGTGAAAGGACTGAGAGTTGGGACGTGAAGGTTTTCGTTGCTGCTACGCCTATCTCCGGACCAGACTGTTGGACAACGTAGACTCGGGACACACGTGTCAGTGTGGAGCCCACAGCGTTGGTTAAGCCGAGGATGGTGGCTGCTCTCTGTCGGGCAGTTTCCACCGCGGCTAACGTGTCCGCAGTCTCGCCAGATTGACTGACAGCAAGAATCGTGCTGTCGATGCTTACCGACTTGCCATGTTGTTCTGGAAATTCCGAGGCGATGACTGGATGGGTGGCCAGGAAGGACAGCTTCGAGAACATGTAAGAAGCCGCCAGACAAGCATGGTACGAGGTGCCGCAGGCCACCATGATGACTTCTTGCGACCTGTCCAAGAACGTGGTCAGCAGTTCCAGATACTTGTCCTGCATCCTCAGCGTGTCACGGAGGCATCGGGGCTGCTCGTGAATCTCCTTCAGCATGAAATGCGAGAAACCCTGTTTCTCCGCCATCTCAGGCGTCCAGTCGACTACCTTAGGCTTGCGTGTCACTGCACTGCCATCATCTATTTTCTTGATCTCGAAGGCTTCACTGCTCAGAATCACCAGTTCACCGTTTTCAACGTAGACCACCTTGTTTGTCAAAGGGAGGAAGGCGGGGATGTCTGAAGCGAAGTAGACTGCCTTGTCGGACAGGCCCAGAACTAGAGGGCTCTCGTTCCGTGCGCAGATTATCTTGTCGGGTTCGTCTGAAGTTATGGCTGCTATGGCGTATGAGCCTTGAAGACGCCTAACGGCGTCGGTTACTGCGTTCTCGAAATTCGAAGAGCCACCGGCAGTGTCTGAATTGAGATCTCTTGTCTTAAGGTTCTCTTCAATCAGGTGGGCTATCACCTCTGTGTCAGTCTTTGACTTGAACGTGTGGCCCCTGTCTTCCAACTCTTTCTTGAGCTCAGCAAAATTCTCGATTATGCCGTTATGAACTACGGCTATTCTGGGCGGATCTGAACAGTCGAAGTGTGGGTGAGCGTTGACTTGAGAAGGTGCTCCGTGTGTAGCCCAGCGGGTGTGACCGATGCCTACCCTTCCACGTAAATCGTCGAGGTTTCGCATAGAGTGGACCTCGTCGATTTTTCCTACATCTTTCTTCACAGTGATCCTGCCGCCGTCTAGCGTTGCCTCGCCCACCGAGTCATAGCCTCGATATTCGAGTCGCTTCAAGGCTGCGTGGATGGTCGACGCGATGTCGCCGCTCTTAAGCATGCCTCCGAATATTCCGCACATATCGGTTCTTCCTCATCTGGCTCTGACGAATTACCTTTAATCATGCTTTAATAGACCGAGGGCGGTCTATAAGGGTTTTTAGGAAAAACCTTTCGATTTTACAAGCATTTCTTTAGGAGGTGCCCATACGGTCAGGTGTGCTGGCGGCATACCATTATAAAAATATTTATAAAGGAAGAGGGGTATGCTCAGACGAAGACCTTGGAAAGAAAACTCCTAGTCAACGAAGATGGGAAACTGCGGGAAACCAAAGAGATCATCATCTACCATCACCCTGAGAAACTGAAGCCTGTGTTAAACAAGCTCACTTGGCAGATACTCCTCCTGCTCAGCGAAAAAGAGATGTATCCCATGGAAATTGCCAAGAAACTGCACATCCACGAGCAGAAGGTCTACTACCACATAAGGAAGCTTGCACAGGCAAACGCGATAAGAAAGACGAGGGACGAGGAAAGAAAGGGGGCAATCGCGAAATACTACCGAGCTGAATTCCCCGCCTTCGGCGTCGAACTGCCCTTCGGCGGACAGAGGCAGAAGAGGACCTCGTATTCGTTCATCAATGCTAGACTGCGACGATTCCTGAGTCCCGTGTTGAGGGAAGGGTCTTTCGAGGGAAAAATCGTGGTAGGTAGCCCTGACCCGCATGGGCCTTTCAAGACGAGCGCCCGAGACGGGCACTATGCATCGTATCTCACCTTTTTCCTCGGACAGTATGCTGAGCTCCCCGGCGAGTTCGCCATAAAGCTGGACGTCGATGTGAAAGCTGAGAAAGAGGAGGGGAACAACCTCATCTTGGTAGGCGGACCGGGCACGAACCTTCTCACTCAAGAAGTCAACGATCACCTTCCGATAAGGTTTGAGATGACGGCCTCGGAGCACGGCTTCCTCTTGGGCGGTCTTGTGTCCGCGAAAACCGGGAACGTTTATACTGCTGACACGGTCGGTCTCATCGCGAAGATCGTGAATCCGTGGAGCAGCAAAAAACGGATCATCGTTTTTGCGGGCAACAAAGCAGTGGGCACGAAGGCATGCGTGTTGGCTCTGGCAAAGTTCTGGAAACAGGCGCTAAAGCACTATCAGGATGATGGCAGCTTCGCCACGGTTATTCAAGGCTTCGACTTGGACGGCGACGGAAAGGTGGACTCGATAGAAGTACTCGAGTGAAGGGCGAAGGGCCATGACGGAAATAGTCGTCAGACGAATGCGGAAAGCAGACCTGCCGGTTGTATCTGAGCTATCGATGTTGGCGAACCCTCACGCCGAGAAGGCAAAGTACAGGACACATCTGGAAGAGGAATTAAGAGGTAACCCTGGGATGGCATTCGTAGCAGTTGAGGATGCGAAAGTTGTGGGTTACGTTATGGGCGCCGTTCATGGAAGCTATGCCGTCCTGGAAGACATCGCTGTGGACGAGGCGCATCAGCACAGGGGAATTGGGACCATGCTTCTCGAAGCCGAGCTGAAAGCCTCGAAATCTGCTGCCTCGAAAATCATCGTGGCCCAAGTTCACTACAAATGTGCCTCCGCCATTCCCTTCTACTACGATCACGGGTTCCGAATTTCAGGCGTGTGCCGCAACTTCTTCGGCTTAGGCCACGACGCCGTAATACTTGAACTCCTCCTTTCGAAGACGGGGCTGACATGAAAGCTGTTGAAACCATCTTCGCACGTGGTCACGAGAACATACTTGCGACGCACAGGAGCACGCTCGAGTTCACGAAGGACACACACTTGACTCGACGAGGGGACTGCGTGATTGCTGTGGCTGCGAGCAAAGGAGTCGAAGACTTAGGTGACGAATTCAAACGAATCCTCAAGAAGAGAACTGCGAAACTGACAATCGTCGTCCGAGCGGATAGCGAAAGAGAGATCCTAATGGCTCATGGGAACCCGAGACTCGTGTTGACCCACCCAGCCGACATGGTTGTTCGCAGAAGCAATTTCATCTGTGACAGGACACTAGCAGTTCAAGCCGACAAGGCGGCTCGAGACATATCCCGACGCCTCTCTGAGAAGTTGAAGAACCCTCAACAAGAAGTCGTTATAACGTTGGTTGCAGAAGACGGCACTTGAAGTCCAGCCGCTTCGAATGTCGAAGTACTGTCACGCTGTAATATTGCGTAATATGCGTTGTACTATGTGGCGTCTGGATTCTGAATAAGATTTGACGTTTCATAACTCTTATCCTAAATTCGGGAGTTCTCTAGTCTGCTGATTCACATGAGCCAGAAAGAACTCTTTCTGAAAGAAGTTGTCAAGACCGTGGGCGTCAAGGTGGGCGAGCAACCGACGAGCGAAAAAGTGGAGCAGTTCGTTAAGCACGGCAACTTGTACCTGTTCTTTGAGGTCATCAACCTAAGACAAGAACTTGAGAACCTGAAGAAAGAAGCCAAGAAATAGTCTTCCTCACTCAAGACCAACGTTCGCGAACACGCAATGGATTAGAGAGCACTGTTTGTGACTTTAGAATCGAAAGTCTCTGTCCATTTT
>CAYNAW010000015.1:0-30139 GCA_964395545.1 uncultured Candidatus Bathyarchaeia archaeon
AAGACACAGCCACATACCCGCCCATAACCCTCCCTGCCTTAACGCTAAAGAAGGCGACAAAGTACGAATCGCTGAGTGTCGTCCCCTCAGTAAGACAGTCTCCTTCGTAATAGTCGAGAAGCTGGAGGAGAAGTGATTTGGCTGCTAAGGCAAAGGCACGGGGACTCTTCGCGAAAGCAATGAGTGGACAGAGACCCAAGATCTCGCGGGGCGTACAGGCTGGCACCATGCTGAACTGCGCAGACAACACCGGAGCTCGAGAACTCAGACTCGTGCAGGTAATGCGCTACCACGGACGCCTTCGACGTGTTCCATCAGCCGGCGTCGGCGACCTCGTGACAGCATCGGTACGAAGGGGGACTCCTGACATGCGGAAGAAACTGTTTCAAGCGGTGATCGTACGACAGAGAATGCCCTTTCGTCGACCAGAGGGCATCTGGGTCCAATTTGAAGACAACGCGGCGGTTATAATGACGGCGGAAGGAGAGATGAAAGGCTCTGAAATCAGAGGACCAGTCGCGCGAGAGGCTGCAGAAAGATGGCCTAGAATAGCGAGCGCCGCAAGTACGATAGTGTAGGTGAAATGGCATGCAGATCACGAAGCCACGGACACAGCGTCGAAGAATGTTCCAGGCACCCGCTCATGCACGCTGTAGATATTTTTCAGCACCCCTGTCTCCTGAGCTGAAGAAGAAACACGGAACGAACGCGGTTCCCGTGAGAAGAGGCGACACAGTTCGCATAATGCGGGGCGATCGCAAGGGTTTCGAGGGCAAAATCACACAAGTTGATCGTCAAGGCTACAGGATATACGTTGACGGTGTCACACGGACAAAGGTAGACGGAACGAGCACACAAATACCTATACACCCCTCGAAGACAATGATAACCAACCTCGACATGGACGACAAATGGCGCAGAAAAACGCTAGAACGCAAAGGCGTACGCGTGGAGAAAGAGGTCCCGCCTCCAGAAGAGGTTGTTGTCGAGGAAAGGATAGAGGAAGTGAGCGAGGTCGAGAAAATCAAGGAAAAGCCGAAGGCTAAAGCGACGGCGAAGAAGCCTCGACGGCGGAAGAGGAAAGACGAGCCTGAGCCTTCAGTGAAGGAAGAAGCCAAGAAGCCCAAAAAGACTAGGAAGTCAGAGAAGACAGAGACGAAACCCAGAAGAAAAAGAACGAAGAAAGCTGAGGCTGAGGAAAAGGGAGCTGAATAAGCATGGGTAAGAAAGGCGGAAGGAGACATCTAAAACGCAAACCAGCCCCGCGATTCTGGCCCGTCCACCGCAAGGAATACGCTTGGACGGTTAAGCCGAAACCTGGTCCCCACGCGTTGGAGCAAAGTCTCCCGTTGACGTTGGTTTTAAGGGACATCTTGGGCTTCGCAAAGACTCTGAAGGAGGCCAAGAACATTATCTCGCAAGGGAAAGTGTTCGTGGACGGGAAGGTAAGGCGAGAGGATGCGTTTCCCCTCGGGTTGATGGACATCATCGCCCTCCCTGACGCTGATGCGGCTTACCGTATCTTGCCCCATGAGAAAGGTTTCATTCTCCACCCGATTGAGAAGGACGAGACCACGTTCAAGCTTAGCCGTGTAGAAAACAAGACAACTTTGGACGAAGGGCACGTTCAAGTTAACCTTCACGACGGCACGAACAAGCTGATTCGAGTCTCAGACCCCAAGAACCCCAGCGAAGACGTTTACGAAACGCTCAACGTGCTCAAGCTGGTGATTCCAAGCGGTGAAATAGCTGAGCAGTTCAAGCTACAGAAGAATGCAACTGCACTGATTATAGGCGGACAGAACCGAGGCGTACACGGAAAAATCGTTGACATCGAAGCAGTGGCTGGCAAGAAACGTCGCTCCCTGCTGGCCACGGTTGAAGATGCGGCCGGAAAACGTTTCCAGACAATCCTCGACTTCATCTTCGTGGTGGGCAAAGAAAGCCCAGTGGTATCATTGCCAGAGGTGAGGTAGTTGTCCGAGGAAGATGCCATCCGGAAAAGGTGGGAGGAAACTCCTATGCTGAAACCTCGGATAAGCAAAGTCACTGTCAACATAGCCGTGGGGAAATCTGGAGAGCCTCTAGAAAAAGCCGAGAAAATCCTCCACCAGCTGACAGGAGAGAAGCCCGTGAAGCGGCTGGCTAAGAAGACTGTGAGAGACTTTGGAATACGGAAGAGTGAGCCAATCGCCTGCATCGTGACACTTAGGAAAGCGAAGGCAGTGGAATTCCTCAACCGAGTGTTACAAGCCGTGGACAACAAGATATCGAAGACCTGCTTCGACAAAAACGGCAACTTCTCCTTCGGCATAAAGGAACACATCCAAATCCCCGGCACCAAGTACGTCCCCGACCTTGGGATCTTCGGGATGGACGTCGCAGTCTCATTAAGCCGTGCCGGTTACCGAGTCAAGGAACGACGACGAACAAAATCACCAGTCGGCAAGACCCACCTGCTAACACCTGAAGAGGCAGCGATATTCGTGAAAGACACTCTGGGAGTCGAGATCGCGTAAAAGGGTGGATCATAATGGGGAAAGAAAAAGCCAAGAAAGAAAGAAAATTCGGGAAAGGCAGCCGGCCATGCAAAAGATGCGGATCTTACGGACCAGTGATTCGACGTTACAATTTATATATATGCCGGCATTGTTTTAGGGAGATAGCCAAGGAATTAGGCTTCAAAAAATATGAGTGAGGAAGAGGAACCGTGGCTGACACCATCGCGAACGGTATGACTACACTGATGAACAACGAGATGCGCCTTAAGCGCGAGTGTGTGGTTAGCCCCGCCTCTAAGCTGCTCGGCAGGGTGTTCAGAGTCCTGCAGCTGAACGGTTACATCGGGGAATTCGAATTCATAGACGACGGACGAGCAGGCAAGTTCAAGGTTCAACTTCTGGGCAGGATAAACGAGTGCGGCGCGGTCAGACCGCGTTTCCCCGTTGGTGCACACGAGTTCGAGCGATGGGAAAGAAGCTTTCTCCCCTCTAGGGACATCGGTCTCCTCGTAGTCTCCACACCAAGGGGCGTGACATCCCACAAAGTGGCGAAAGAGGAGAAGATAGGAGGACGTCTACTAGCCTTCGTCTACTAGCAAGAGAGGGAGAGAAGATGCGGACACTGACTGTCGAGAAAAGCATTCCAATCCCCGAGGGGATTAACGTCAAGGTAGAAGGCAGGACAGTGACCGTGTCCGGCGAGAAGGGAACATTGACAAAAGACTTCTCGCATGCTTCTGTCCACATTCAAATGGAAGAGAACGCCGTGAAGGTGCGGGCAGACTGGCCTCGCAAGAAGGAAGCTGCGACCGTCGCCACCATCGGCTCCCACGTCCAAAACATGATGAAGGGCGTGACAAAAGGTTTTACCTATAAGCTCAAAATCGTGTTTTCCCACTTTCCCATATCGGTCAAGGCAGAGGGCCGTAAGGTTCTGATCGAAAACTTCACGGGCGAGCGAAGCCCACGCATTGCCAAGATAACCGGAAACGCTGAAGTCTCAGCAACTCAGGAAGAAGTCTTAGTAACAGGAATCGACTTGGAAGATGTGAGCCAGACCGCAGCCAACATCGAACAGGCAACGAAGGTAAAGGTGAAGGATCCCCGGGTCTTCCTCGACGGTATCTACGTGTACGAGCGTCTAGAAGGGATAGCACGATGACAGAAGACACCGCGTCGAAGAAGCCCTCAGGCGAAGACGCCGTCAAACTGCGGGAGGCTGTGAAGTCGAGAAAGCCAAAGTTTCGAACACATGAAAGCTGGCGCTACAAACGCGTTAAAGAAAGCTGGAGAAAGCCCCGTGGGTTAGACAACAGAATGCGACTCCAAAAGAAGGGCTGGCCGAAATCAGTTAACACAGGCTACGGCGGGCCAAGAATCGCCCGAGGTCTCCACCCGTCTGGCTATGAAGAAGTGATAGTGCACAACTCCGACGAGACCGTGAATGTCGACCCCGAGAAGCAGGCAATACGTATAGCCCACAGCGTTGGGACAAGGAAACGTATCCAGATCACTTCTCTAGCTAAGGAGAGAAGAATTCACGTCTTAAACCCGCTGGTTCGAAAGGTTGAAGAAGAAAGGGTCTCGGAAGAAGAAACAGCGGAAGAGGAAGTCGCTGAAGAGTCAACTTTTGAACCGGAGAAACTCGAGGAGAAGACGAAGCCCAAGCGGACAGGACGAAGGAAACGCAGAAAGGAAGTGAAGGAAGACGAGTCTTAGGAGTCAACGACGCCTCGCCGCCGAGATTCTCAAAGTGGGGAGAAACAGAGTCTGGATCGACCCCGAAAGAATTGACGAGGTTGAAACAGCCATTACGAGAGAGGAGATTAAGAAGCTCATCCACGAAAAAACCATCAAACCTCTGCCTCAACAAAGTATCAGCCGCTCGCGAGCCCGCCTTCTCCACGAGAAGAAAAAGAAGGGACGAAGAAGAGGGCCCGGCAAACGAAGCAAGCCCAGAATATCAGAGAAACAGATTTGGATCAGAAAAATCAGAGCGCAGCGAAAGAGACTCCGCGAGTTGAAGGAGAAGCGCATCATAACCGAAGGCACCTACCGAAAGTTCTACAGGACGGCGAAGAGCGGCGTCTTCAAATCCAGCGCTGAACTCGAACGCCGCATAAAATCCCAAGGACTCTGGAGGACTCGCTGATGGCGAAAGGACCATCCTACCGCGTGGCGTTCAGGCGTCGTAGGGAGGGCAAGACTGACTACAAAGCGAGAAAGGCGCTAGTGATTTCGAGGATACCACGTGTCGTCACGAGGGGTTCACTGAAACACTTCAACGTCCAAATCGTGGAGGCTACTCCTACAGGGGACAAAGTCATAGCATCAGCAAACTCACAGGAGCTCCGGAACTATGGCTGGCAAACCGCATGTGGAAACCTGCCCGCAGCATACCTAACCGGTCTACTGTGCGGTGTAAGAGCCGTTGCCAAGGACGTGAAAAAAGCCGTCGCCGACATCGGGCTCCATCAGCCGACTAAGGGCGCTAGAATCTTCGCGTCACTGAAAGGCATTATAGATGCAGGCGTGGAAGTCCCTCACAACGTCGAGAAGCTGCCTGACGAAAAGAGGCTGAGAGGACAACACATAGCTGCCTACGCCAAGCACCTCGCCTCGTCCAACGTCCAATCCTACGAGGAAACCTTCTCGAGGTATTTGCAGAACTCAGTTTCCCCAGAAAAGGTCCCGGAGCAGTTTGAGGCTGCAAGAGACAAAATCAGCGCCGTCCTCAAAAAGAGCAAACCTCAGAAGAAGACAAAGAGGAAGGTTGAGAACCCATGAGCAGAAGAAGAAGGGACCGCTCACGTAGACCCCGAAGAGAACCGACTGAAGCGTGGATCCCCAAAACATCCCTCGGCAAGATGATACAAGAGGGCCGAGTCACTTCCATGGAAGAAATCTTCATCGAAGGAATGAAGATACGAGAACCCGAAATCGTAGACCTTCTGCTCCCCGACGTGCAAGAAGAAGTCATCTACGTGACCCTGGTGCAGAAACAAACCGACGCGGGCGAGAAGTCCCAATTCAAAGCGATAGTCGCCGTCGGCAACCGCGATGGCTACATAGGGCTGGGTAGCGGCAAAGCAAAGCAGGTACGTAACGCCATCGAAAAGGCAGCCGCGAACGCGCGGCTCAACATCAGCTTTGTCCGCAGAGGCTGCGGCAGCTGGGAATGCGGATGCGAAAAGACGCACTCGATATTGTTCCAAACCACAGGTAAATGCGGAGCCGTCGAAATCATACTCATCCCCGGTCCAAGAGGCTTGGGACTTGTTGCCGGCGAGACAGCCAAAGTGATCCTTGGACTGGCAGGCATACACGACTGTTGGACAAGAAGTTTCGGCTCGACGAGGACAATCCCCTCCATCTCCTACGCAGTCTTCAGTGCCCTCAAGAAAACCTACAGCCTCGTCACGCCTGAGGACTGGGTGAGGTAGATGGCTGAGAAGAGCAAATGTTTAGCAGTAGTCCGTGTTAGAGGCCTTGGTGAAGCGTCACCCGACGTGAAAAAGACGCTTGAAATCCTCCACCTGACTAGAAACTGCCACATCGTTCTCATAGATGACCGCCCAAGCTTTCTAGGCATGCTGAAAAGCGTTCGAAGCTTCGTTACGTGGGGCGAAGCAACGAAGGAAACGATACTCTCACTGCTCAAGAAACGGGGAAGACTAGTTGGCAACAAGAACATACGCGATGAATATGCCCAACAAATCGGCTACAAAGGCTTGGAAGAACTGGCTGAGGCTATACACAGTCTGAAAGCCGAGTTCCAACGTCTGCCAGGCGTCAAGCCGGTCTTTCGCGCTCACCCCCCGAAGAAAGGATACAAGGGAAAAGTGAAGAAGAGCTTCAAGGGTGGAGGAGTCACTGGCTACCGCGGTGAGGAAATCAATAAGCTGATAAGCAACATGATCTGACGCGGGAAAAGGATTTTATTGAAGGTTAGCTATCTACCATGAAAATGCGTGGTTAAGGATGCCTCACAAGCTACGGAGAACCCGCAAGAAGCGGGGTACACGAACAGTCGGCTGGGGTAGAGTGAGTCAGCACCGCAAGTCTGGCCAAAGAGGCGAAACGAAGTCGGGGCGCCACAAACACTTATGGTCATATGTACTCAGGTATGACCCCGACTACTTCAGCAAGAAAGGGTTCTACCCGCCGACCCGCAAAGTAGTCAAGGCAATAAACATCGGACAACTAGAAGGACTAGCACGGAAGCTTTCATCCGAAAAGAGCTTGGAGGAAAAAGAGGGACTCGTTCATTTGGACTTGGCAGGAATGGGCTACGGCAAACTCTTAGGCATGGGTAACCTGACCAAGCCCTTTTCAATAAAAATAGCGTCATACTCAGAATCAGCCGCCAAAAAAGTCGAAGACGCAGGCGGCAAACTACTCACAGAAACGTCAGACCAGACGATAGAGTCTTAAAGGAAGGAAAAAAAGATTGGCTGGCCGATTCCTCGGCGTCTTCAAGCCCCTCGCGAGGTTCTTGCCAGAAGCGAAACCGCCCGGAAGGAGAATCGGCTTCAACCAGAAACTGATGTGGACAGCGCTAGCAGTCATAATTTACCTCGTCATGGCTGAGATTCCGTTATACGGCTTGCAGGCGGGGGAAAGTGGCTACGAATTGAGCTACCTGCGAGTCATTTTCGCCTCGAACAGGGGCACCCTACTGGAATTGGGCATCGGTCCAATCGTTACGGCAGGCTTAATCCTCCAGCTTCTCGCTGGTTCCGGAATAATCGGAGTAGACATGGCGAACCCTGAAGACCGAGGGCTATTCACGACGGCCAGCAAATTCTTCTCCATCCTCTTGACTGGAGTGCAAGCCTTCGCCTACATCATCGGAGGTGTCTACGGTGCTCTACCCGTCCCCACGAGCATCGTCATCTTCATCCAGCTCCTGTTCGCGGGCATAATCATCATGCTTCTGGACGAGATGATTCAGAAAGGCTGGGGCATCGGAAGCGGAATCAGCCTCTTCATCATGGCTGGAGTGGCACAGAGAGTCGTGTGGGACAGCTTCGGTCTAAGCCCCGCCTTGGCAGACGGAAAAACTTACGGAGTTTTTCCAGCCCTTTTCCAAACAATCGCCTCTGGGCAGCCAATATTCTCTGCCGAGCTGAATTTGATTCCATACAACTCAACAACCAATATTCCAGCCCATTACGTGCCTGCGGTCGGCAATGCTTTCATCAGAGCTCAAGACCTGCCAGCGCTGCTCGGCTTCTTCACAACAATAATCGTATTCCTCATAGTAATATACATTGAAGGCATCAGAGTTGAACTGCCTGTGTCCCACGCTGACTACCGAGGCTACCGAGGCAGGTACCCGATTAAGCTACTCTACGTTTCTAACCTGCCAGTAATCTTCACCTCTGCCCTGTTCGCCAACGTCTACTTCTTCTCACAAATAGTCTGGAGCAACCTGAACCAGGGCAACTCCAACTTCTTCCTGAACCTCTTAGGCACCTACAGCTGGGTCGGAGAAGCCGGCGCCCAACAACCGCAACCCACAGGCGGTCTAGTATACTACATGATAGCCCCCCGTAGCATCCTAGACGTCGCCCTGAACCCGTTTCAGGCAGTGGTGTTCGCCCTCCTCATGATTACCTTCTGCGTAATTTTCTCAATGACGTGGCTTGAAGTAGGAGGCCTAGGTCCATCCACCGTAGCAAAGCAGTTGATGGACTCTGGAATGCACATCCCAGGGTACCGACGATCAGCGCGGCCCATCGAGTCTATGCTCAAACGCTACATCCCAGCAGTCACCATTCTAGGAGGCATCGTCGTCGGAACCATCGCCGCGGTCGCCGACTTCTTCGGCGTCTTCGGATCAGGCATGGGAGTGTTACTTTCGGTGGGCATAATCTACCAGATTTACCAGCAACTGATGCAGGAACAAGTCGCAGAGATGTATCCCGCCTTCCGCCGCATATTCGGCGGCTAACTCCCTTTTTCCTTTATTCCAGCCACGTTGGGAGTGAAAACGTTAAAAACCTCGACAACAGAGAGATGGGCTAACAGAAAGGTTAAGGTGACACACCGATGCTATTCACGGCTTTGATTGTGGATTGGCTACTATCGCCCCACCCGCCTGTGGCGACTATTTTTGTCCTCCTGCTAGCCATGTTGCTTACCCTTACCACAACAGCTGTAAACCGACTGTTAACGAACCCGCAGCAGCTGCGCGAGTGGAGAGCGGAGATTAAGACTTGGACGGATGAGTACCGTGAGGCACACAAGAGCAAAGACAAGAAGAGAATCGCTCAGGCGGAGAAGCAGCGGCCGAGAATAATGAAAATGCAACAGAAGATGTCTTGGCAGTCGATGAAAGTCTCGTTCCTCTTCTTTATCCCTCTCTTGCTCGTCTGGCAAGTGCTCATCAGCATCTACAGGGAACCTGTAGCCATCCTCCCCGGCTTCGGGCTGCTCCCCATATTCCTCTGGTACTTGCTGTGCTCCCTGTTCTTCAGCACGCTGTTTTCCAGAATCTTCGGTGTCGGGTTAGGAATGGAATGAGATGCCACGTCCAAGACTCAGAACTAGAAGCAGGAGAAGAAGACGACTCTCTACACCGAGCGGACGTAGCAGGGTCTCGTATGGGAAAAAGAAGATAGGTACCCAGCGATGCGCAAGCTGCGGTCGCAGCTTCTCGCTTCTGCCCCGCTCTGACACAAGAATCAGGAGGCTTTCCAAAAGCCAGAAGAGAGTCAGCCGAACATACGGGGGGCACCTCTGCCATCTCTGTCTGCGAAACCTACTGAAACGAACCGCAAGAACGCTTCCGCAGAGCGAGTAACTGATGAAGACTCACAAGGCTCTCAGAAAGAGGCTTACCCTCTGCGTATGCGGCATGGCCGGATGCGGCAAAAGCACCCTAGCCAGAAAAATCGCCGAGAAATATGGGCTACGCTACTATTCTGGGGGCGACGCGTTGAAAGCCCTCGCCATCCAAGAAGGCTATAAACCGATTAACAGAGGATGGTGGGAAAGCGAGGAGGGCATGAGATTCTTCAGGAAACGCGCCCAAGACCCTTCCTACGACAAGAGAGTCGACGGCAAACTACTCGAATGGACAAAGAAAGGCAACATCGTTCTCGACAGTTGGACTATGCCCTGGCTCCTGAAAACTGGTTTCAAAGTGTGGCTCGACGCTTCGTCCGAAGAGCGTGCTAAAAGGATAGCGAAAAGAGACGGAATAAAAATGAAAGAAGCCATCGCAGCCCTCAAGAAGAAGGACGCTGAGACGAAAGCCATCTACAAGAGGCTCTACGGCTTCAGCCTCGGCGAAGACTTTTCACCCTTCGACGTTATCCTCGACGTAAACCAGTTGACTTCCGAAGAAGTCTTCCAAGCAACGTCCACCATCATAGACCGTATGCTCCTCAGACTCGATGGTTAACTATTAAATATGAGTTGTTGCATCTTTCTCAGAGCTAATGCTGGAGCAATACCTATGACCGCAATCGAAGTCGGAAGGATATGCGTAAAGACCGCTGGACGGGAATCTGGACACCAGTGCGTAGTCGTAGACCTTATTGACAAGAACTTCGTCCTCGTAACCGGGCCAAAAGCCGTCACTGGGATAAAGCGCAAGCGAGTCAACATGGCTCACATAGAGCCGACTCAGGACAAAATCGACATCGAGAGAGGAGCAACCGACGAGAAAGTGGCTAACGCATTAGACGCCGCCGGCAAGACTGAAGCAATGAAAGCGGCAGTCCAGCCTTAGAACGTGTAGACTAGGCTCAACTTTTTTAACCTTCAACCCTCCTATTCTGCGTTCGAAGGAATATCGAATGCAGCGAGTCAATGCTCCTTGGGAGACTAGGCGAGAGACGCTCATCAAGGCTGAGGAAGACACTGACCCTCGGTATGGATGCAGGCCCGAAGAACGCTCGATAAAGGACCACATACGCCTCGGCATAATCAACTTGGACAAGATAGCGGGGCCATCCAGCCACGAAGTCACGGCTTGGGTGAAACGGCTTCTCAGTCTCCAGAACGCTGGTCACGGTGGGACTCTAGAGGCTCGTCCTTAGCGGGTCAGAGAAATCCCCACGTGACCGGTGTCTTGCCCGTTGCCCTAGAGGAAGCTACGAAGGTCATTCAAGCACTCTTGTTGAGCGGCAAAGAATACGTTTGCGTGATGCGGCTGCACCAGAAAACCTCGATGGGACAGGTTAAAGACGCTCTCGCGGAATTCCAGGGGAATATCTTCCAGAAGCCTCCTCTGCGCGCTTCAGTGAAGCGGAGACTGCGCACTCGGACTATCTACTATCTGGATTTTTCGGAGATGCGCGAGAAAGACGTGCTGTTCACCGTGGGATGCGAGAGCGGCACATATATTCGTAAACTCTGTTTCGACGTCGGTGAGGTTCTAAAAGGCGGGGCTCACATGCAAGAGCTCCGCCGAACCCGCGCGGGGCCTTTCACCGAAAGCGAGGGGCTGGTGACTCTTTATGACGTGATGCAGTATACAGACAGATGGCGGGAAGCTGGTGACGAGAGCGGCATACGGAGAATCGTCTCTCCCATGGAGAAGGCGTTGGAGCTTCTCCCAAGAATCACTGTGCGAGACTCGGCGGTGGCCGCAGTCTGCCACGGCGCTAACGTTACAGCGCCCGGAGTTCTGTCTTTGGAGACTGGGATAGTCAAAGGCGACGGCGTGGTCGTCTTCACCCAGAAAGGCGAGGCGGTGGCTTTTGCCCAGGCGTTAGCCTCTTCCGAGCAGGCTCTCAGTATGAGCCACGGGTTCGTTGCGAGGACGATCAGGGTTCTCATGGACCGAGACGTGTACCCGAAGATGTGGAGCAAGAGCAGCCGTATTTAGTCTCAATCAGTACGCCGGTTTCAAACGTCTTATTAGCCCTCCAACCCTAATTCTCTTCAAGGCTGGTGCCTTCGTGGAAAAAGAGCAGAAATACTACCGAAAGAACGCCTTCACCAAAGGTCTCGCAGTGGGTTTCGGCATCGGCTGCTTCGCCACGTTTGCAGCTTTGTTGGTAACCGTTTTCTACCATGCTCAGCTGACCCGCCAAACCTTCGAGAGCGCCGTGTCAAGCTTTTCTCTCCCACTCGTATACTTCTTCGTCTTAGGAATACTCTTCCTGATAGTTGGGCTCGTCTGGGAACGTCACGAAAAGCAACTTAAGCTCTAACCGCCCACTATTCCCAGAGCTTAGTAGAGGCATTGCCGGGTGAAGCATAAACGAAAAGCTGAGCATTACTTCGTTGGACAGCCCAAATCCAAACATAGTCTCGGGTTGATACGTGTTCACCTTCGCAGCAGCTTCTTCGAGTTCGTGACGTCGTCAAGCGTCTTCTCCAAGAAACGAGTCGACGCGGGAACTCGACTCCTCGTGGAATCGGTGATTCTGCCCAAGGAGGGCTGCATGTTGGACTTGGGCTGCGGCTACGGACCCGTAGGCATCGTGGCCGCCGCGTCGCAACCCAATCTGCGCGTGTTTCTGGTAGACGTGAACAAACGCGCAGTGTGGTTGGCAAAGCAGAATGCTAAGCGCAACAACGTCGGCACAATCAAGGTTCTTAGGGGTTTCCTCTACGAGCCCGTTGAAGCCTTGGAGTTTGACATCATCGTCTGCAACCCGCCAGTGAGCGCGGGGATGTCCATAGTCTCCCAAATCGTGACAGCAGCCCCAGAGCATCTGAAGCGCAACGGCTCGCTTCAACTGGTTGCACGGACGAACACCGGAGGCAAACGCATCCAGAGAATAATGGAAGAAGCCTTCGGTAACGTCAAGACTTTGGCGAAGAAAGGTGGCTACCGGGTGCTTCTCTCCAAAAAGCCTTAAAGAGATGCAACCATTATCTCACAACTCAGTGCCGGGGTCTCCTAGAGCCTGACGGTAGCCCGTCGCGCAGGGAGCCAGGTAGGGAGCAAATCCACGTCGAAGGAGCTCACGCCTGGAGAACATGCCCGAAAGCTTGTGGTCCATCGGGCCACGTGGGTTCGAATCCCACCCCCGGCGCCACCACCATGGCCAGGGATGAACCCCCGGTGTGCACGGTTACTTGGGTTTTCGGAACACTTTGGCGTTTTCGTGGTCGCAGACGTATTGGAATCCGGCTTCGACAAGCTTGCACGTCTCGTCGAGGGTCCAGGCGACTTTGGAGATATAGTCTTCATCGTTGAGGTCCACCAGCTGCGTGTATGTCATCGTGTTCTTGAGGTTTTTGTGGCCGAGCAGTCGCATGACGTGGAGAATGTCCTTGGTGCGGTGGTATTCCATCGTGGCTTTCCAGTGCCGGAACGTGTGGTACGTGATGCGGAGGAGGCGAGGGTTCTTGGTTTTGGTGGAGATCAGTTTCTTGCTGCGTTCGAAGTTTCGGGCAGTGGCTCTGAGGTTGGTTCCGCCGAACACTTTTCTGGAGGTGTTTGGCAGGGCGGTCAGCCGTTCGATGAGTCTGACGGATGCCTTGAGCATGCGTGGGTTGCTGTGTTTCTCAGGAGTGATTCGAATCGCGTAGTTGACGGTGTCGATGACGATGTCGAAGATGTCGATGTCGCCGTCGCCGTCGATATCGCAGTTGGGGTTTATACCGCGGATCAGGGTATTTGGCTTGGTAGCGTCGGCCATGGTGACGATGTCGACGATGTCCACGTCGCAGTCGCCGTCAACGTCACCTGCACGCGCACGTCTACGCTTGGCTGGAGGTGCAAAGCTCACCCGGCTTCACTATTTGCGCGAGTTTTCCAGGAAAGCTTAAGACCACTGGCATGCTCCACTACGTTTGGAAGGGTGAGGGCTTGGATACAAAGCAGAGTATTGGTCTGGTAGCTCACGATAACAAGAAAAATGATTTGGTTGAGTGGGTGGCCTTCAATAAGGGAACCCTGTCTCTCCGCGATTTGTATGCAACAGGAAACACGGGTCAGAGGATTATTGACAAAACAGGGCTGAAAGTCACTTTGCTCCAGAGCGGTCCTTATGGCGGTGACATGGAGCTGGGCGCTCTAATAGCCAATGGCAAGCTGGACTACCTGATTTTCTTCTGGGATCCCCTTCAAGCTCACCCGCATGACGTCGACGTAAAAGCACTTCTCAGAGTAGCTGTCTTGTACAATGTGCCGATTGCATGCAACCGAGCCACAGCAGATCTAGTGATCTCGAGCCCGTTGTTTCAAAGCGTCGAATACAAGTCTCGAAAGAAGCCCGCTTGATGGGTGCGCACGCGCACTATCTGAGGCTTCTGCTCGATTGTTCCATGCTGGCGCGCATTGTTGCCCTTATTTCAGGTAAACTCTCAAGACGAGTGTGCACGAGTAGAGAACCAATAACAGGATAGGTGTACACCTGAAAGAGACTCCCATTAGCTTGTCGATGTTCTCGGTTGTTGGGTTTGCGGAGAGCCTCATCAGGTAGATGACGAAAGGCAGAAAGAAGAGAAGCACTAGCAAGTACCAGTACACAAACTCGGTTGTTACTGAAAGACCAAGTACCGCATAGATAACTGGAAGTACCAGACTCAACGAGGAAAACAACACTCCGATTCTGGCAGATCGTTCTTTTCCATATCTGACTACGAAAGTGTTGATTCCTTCTCCCCTATCTGCTTCGCAGTCTCCGATTGCCTGGAAAATGTGGCTGGCGATTTGAAAGAGAAACAGTGGAATTATGCAAAGGAGTATGTCTTGGTATCGCCTCCAGATCCACGGCAACGAAGAGTCGATTGTCAGTTGATGAGATGCTTGCAGTCCGATTAGGAAAGGCAGAATTCCGGCGCCAATCCCTACGGCCAAGAGATCTATTACTGGTCTTTTCTTTAAGCTGATAGGTGGAGCAGAATAGACTATCCCCACTCCAATATAGGTCACGAACAAAAGCAGAAGTGTATGGTCCACTACTGCCGTAACAAGCAATCCTGTCGCAAATAAGGAAACAAAAAAAACTGATGACTGCTTTGGAGATAGTTCCCCCGCAGCGACTGGCAGGTGTCTTTTCTGGGGATTTGTTTTGTCGCTTTTTCTATCGAAGTATTGATTGAGCACAAAAATGGCGCCAGTGACTAAGGAAAAGGAAATCGATATTGGAAGCACATTGTAGGGTGGAATCACAAACAGAGTGCTTCCGAGTCCGAAAAAGAACAGCCACCCTATCCAGCTTCGCCATCTGAGGGCTCTCAAACAGACAGTGACCGCTGACCTTGCGTTTAGGAAAGCGCCTGCAGTGGCACTCCGTGCCATTCAATAGTCTCCGTTTTTACTCCAAGTGGTTTCGGTCTCATATTAAGTCTCCTTTTCAGCGTGAGAAACCTGTGCAGCGTGCGCCCAGATTTTAGTCCGCGCGCGCAAGGTTCTATGCAAGGGAGCAAAGAAAAAGAGGGGATTCGCGGGAAGATCGGGTGATGTCTCCACTGTGGTCGTGGGTTCGAATCCCACCCCCGGCGCCAATCATATTCGACCAGACATTCCTTTTTTTAGCGTTTCTCGCCACTCGCAACCAATCCTCCTTCCGTTCTTAGTATTCTTTGCCTAGATCATTAGACTCGGGTTACTTTCTAATAGTGAATGTGCCTCCGGCTTCGTGCAGGTTTGAAATCTTATAAGCTACCTTGATTACGTGGGTCTGTCGTGGCGAATACTCTAGGGAAGAAGCCAGCTATAAGAGAGAGTCCCCGCGGTAAGAGAATGCCTGAAACAAACGGTGAAATTCCCTTAAAGAGAGCTTTGAAACTGATTCCAGTGACATTTCTCGGAGTAGGCACGGCAATCTGTGGCACTATGTTCGCCATCATGGGACGAGCAATTGAAGCCGCTGGACCCAGCATAGTAATCACCTTCTTGCTCGGGGCCTTCTTCGCTTTGCTCGGTGGGCTTTCCTATGCTGAGCTCGGAGCAGCTGTCCCGAGTGGTGCTGGCGGTGCAGTAAGCTTTGTTAGAAGAGCATTTGGAGAGAGATTTCCAACGTTTCTAGCAGGCTGGTTTGATTGGATAGGAAGCATTACTGACTGTGCCTTAGGCGCCATAGTTTTCGCTTTCTCTGTCCACTATTTCATGAGATGGTTAGAACCGTATACCCTGGCGGCTATTACTCTGATCTTTTTTGCGTTAATTAACTTCAGAGGTGCTAGAACCGTGGGCATGGTTCAGTTCGTTCTTACTGTCATTCTGGTTGCTTCGCTTTGCCTCTATATGATGGGTTCTTCGTTCAGTTTCAATGTAGAAAGCTTCGAGCCCCTATTTCCCAGGGGAATCCTACCGACGATCCTTATGGTGAGCTACATCTTTCCAACGTACGCAGGATATGAAACAGTCACGCAACTATCTGAAGAGGTGAAAACTGCGGGCAAAACGATTCCCCGGGCGGTCTTCTTGTCGCTGATATTCATCACCGTGCTCTTCACAGGAACAGCTATAGCAACGATCGCAAGTGCCCCACCAGAGGCATACGTAGGATCAGAAACGCCATTACAGGATGCTGCAAATTACTTCATGGGACCGATAGGAGTGATTGTCATAACTCTCGGAAGCATAATCGCAACCTTGTCTACAATTAACGGAAGCATGGCTGGCGGAACGCGAGTAGCCTATGCCTTGAGTAGAAGCAATCTTCTGCCATCCCTCTTTAGAAAGGTCCATCCAAAATATCAGTCTCCATACATGTCTCTGGTGCTTACCACTTTCTTGGCCATAGCTTTTGCGCTGACAAAATCTGTTGATTTCATAGTGTACGTAATCGCGCTTGGTTACAATGTCACGGCTATCACGGTGGCTATTTCGTTGATACGTTTGAGAAAGACGGAGCCACATCTTTACCGTCCTTTCAAGGTTCCCCTGTATCCATACCTAACGATATTGGCCATTTGCACATCGGCCTTCATGATTCTAACCTTGAGTATCGAGTCGCTCCTTCTGGGGCTAGTCTTCGGACTCGTCGGAACCGGCTTATTGATGCTCGTCAAAAAAGCCCAGAAGGGACAACCACAACAGACGACGAGTAGTTAACGTTTTATGGTTGGACACTCTGTCTCTACTTAACAGAGTATTTATCCATCAATACTAAGACGAGTATGTGGGATACGTATTGCGAATACTGATAGTCGGCGCGGGTGATGTCGGTATGCCGATAATCCATTACCTCTCAGAAAGAGGATACTTACTCACTGTCATTGAAGGCAATGAGAAGAAGTGCAAAGAAATATCTAAACACTCAGACGCGGCCATCTTCAACGGAAGCGGCACTGACCCAGAAATATGGAAGAACGTAGAAGCCGACAAAATCGACGCGTTACTTGCCTTAACTAATGATGATGAAATAAACGTAAAGGTCTGTCAGATCGCTAAGAGCCAATTCGGTATACCATCTGTAATTGCCAGAGCACACCAACCTGAAAACATAGCTAAGATTAGAGAAGCAGGTGCAGATGTTACGATATGTCCTTCTCAAGAGGTGCGGCGCCTCTTTCTGAACGCCTTGGAAAGCCTTACTGCCGAGACTCTATATGAGCAATTGGCTTCGGATTTCAAGATTGTGAAAGTCACGGTTCCGCCAAACGGAAGCATAATCGGCAAAACCGTAAACCAGCTGGACGTTTCAGAAGAATGTCGAATAATCGGCATATTTCGCACCGGTGAACTTGTCTATCCGACGGAATCTTTTGTGTTTAAAGGTGGAGATAGGGTGCTGCTTTCAGGTTCGTTGCAAGTTGTTGAAGGAATCGTGGAGAAACTTAGGGCTGTTGAAGTAACCTAGGAGATATTGCCGATGGGTCAAGTCACACCGGGGATTCTAGTGTTTTTTCAGATTCCACAAGTTCCGTACGAGTTCCTAATGAAACTGGCCATAGTAGGTGTGATACTTGTCGCAACATGGATAGTAACAGAGATCTTAGGACGCCTTGTATCAAAAGCCCTGGGTAAGCTGAACCCGAGCGTAGTCAGACAAGTAAGGCGCATAGTAACATGGTTAATATGGTTAATCGGAATCTTGATAGCATTAGACCATCTCGGATTAGAGTTAACCATACTACTTGTGTTTGTCACATTAGCCGGAATAGCGATATTGATCGCATTCAGAGACATGTTGTCAAACGTGACTTCTCATGAGGCCATCACCATTTACGGTCTGTTCAAGATCGGAGACTGGATTCAGGTGGGACAGCATTTTGGAAGGGTGGTGGACATCAATTGGATGGACACGGTCCTAATGACTCCTGACAACGAAATGGTATACATTCCTAACTCGAAACTCGCTAAGAGCATCGTTACCAATAGAACGGCCTCAGGAGAAACGCGCATTTCCGTACCACTGACAGTGGATGATACGGTAGATCTCTCTGAGGTCGAGGGAATCCTGCTGGAAATTGGCTCAGAACTCAGTGAAGAACTTGCCCCTGACTCCAAACCAGAAGTCCGTGTAACCAACGTGAGTAGTCACTCCATTGAAGTGGCGCTTCTTCTGAAAATCATCAATCCTGCCAAGGGCAACTTAATCGCCTCAGAGGTTCGAAAGAGGGCCAAAACCAGACTCGACACAGCTCCGAGAAAGAACTCACAATAAAGCGATTATTCTTCAGCGCCTAAAATGGTGACTCAATCGGTCTGGGATAGACTCGAGGTTTTTCTGCTTGTCCGCGACTGCAACGCTTCGGAATCCCAGGAGTGATTTTAGAGAATTCGCCAGGGATATCGACCGAGATGCAAACCTATTTCCCAACGCCAAGCCTTACGAGTTACGTTTCGATGCGCGTGCAGCCCGCGAAGATCCTTCTGACGCCTTTATAAGCAGATTTGGGCGCATCCTAATATTAGGATATATGTATTCATGTTATGCGCAAACGGTTTATTTTAGGGTTTTCTGTCAAATACGCGAATATCCACGCCTATTTTACCAACGTTTGCCTATCCAAACGTTATTTCTATTTTCAGACTAAAATGGGCGCGTGGTATGCGATTGATTTCGTGGAAATATTCATTGGAGAAAATAAACGGCGAACTGGAGCTTGCGCGGAAGAAGAAACAAGTTTTGGACAAATTGTTCAACGAGGGCAAAGTGTCTCAGCCAACCTACGATTCATTCACCGGTGAAATCGCAGACGCCGTCGCGGAGATAGAGGCCAAGCAGAGGGTGCTTGTTGAGAAGATGAAGTCAAAGATCGAAGAGCTGGAGCAGCAGATGAAGACGCTGGAATTCCTTCTCGTCAACTCCGAGATTAGACACGTTTCGGGAGAGGTTGAAGATGGAACGTACAACCATGAGTGCAGCATCCTCTCTTTAGGATTGGAGACGACTCGGCAAGAGCTGAACGAGATAAAAGAAGCAATAGCCAACCTCAGCGAGCCAACCACAGATTTCCCACAACTCTCGCCAACGAACACTGAGGAACAATCAGCCCAAGAGACTTCCGAATCCGCGAACAGAATTGAGATAATCATGGACACCGAGACCTCAACGTCCATCGAGACAACGGTTGAGGAACAGGCGCAAGTCGAGCCACCCGCGGACCTGCAACCCGAGAAAACAGCAGAGCTGGAAGAAGCCAAGGAGGATACTCCCTCAACCGAAGCGGGAGAAGTCTCCTTTCAGCAAGAGTCAGGTATCCCGGCAGAAACAGAAACGGATACGTCGGAAGCCAAAACAGAAGAGGAAACACCGCAAGAGCAAAACTAGCCATTAAGCACGCTCTAACCCTCTCCTTTTTCATTTTCCAAGTCCTGCATTCTTTTTTTATAGTCGGCTGTTCTGAATATGCAGAAGAAGTGGCTCAGTTGCGCGTCGGAATAGTCTTTCACGAGAAATACCGCCAATACGACTTCGGTCCAGGCCATCCCTTCAGGGGCGACCGCTTCGGCAACGCCATGAAATTCTTCGGAGAGCAAGGACTTCTCACGCTGCCTCACGTTAAGGTTCTGAAGCCCGACATCGTTCAGCTCAAAGACCTACTGCGAGTTCATGACAAAAGCTACGTGGACTTGATTTTTGACTTTGCTGAGAAGGGTAGGCCGTATGACTTTGACACGCCCCTCTCAGCTGGCATCCTTGAAGCTGCGCTTCACATTATGGGTGGAGCGCTAAGAGCTGGCGAGGCTCTTTACAGCGGCGAAGTCGAACGGGGGGTCTGTCTCGGAGGCGGTCTACACCATGCTGGAGAGAACTTCGGCGGCGGCTTCTGCATATTCAACGACGTCGCCATACTCGCGCGATACCTCCAGCAGGAGAAAGGTGCGAAACGTGTTCTAGTTCTGGACTATGATGTGCATGCTGGGAATGGCACCAGCGACATTTTCTACTCCGACCCCTCAGTGCTCTTCGTTTCCCTGCATCAAGACCCGAGGACTCTGTTTCCCGGAACTGGTTTCGTGGGTCAGATCGGCAAGGGCGAAGGTGCAGGGTTCAACGTGAACGTGCCTCTGCCTCCTGGGACTGGGAACGAAACCTATTTTTATGCGTTGAGAGAGACTTTCGTCCCACTAGCGAAGGAGTTCAAGCCTGACGTTATCTTGGCCAACGGGGGAAGTGACCCTCACTTCGCTGATATTCTGGGCAGCTTAGGTTTGACTGTGCGAGGGTTCTTGGACCTGTCAAGGCTTATAGTTGCTGTTGCAGGCGAGGTCTGCGGAGGCAAAGTCGTATTACTTGTCGGCAGCGGCTACAACCCCGCTGTACTGCCTCCGTGTTGGTATGCCCTTGCCGCAGGAGTTGCGGGGGTAGAGAAGATCAGTGCTACCGACCCTTCGGATCCGCCTGTGGAGCCTCCATGGTGCCGAGAACGCGTCGAGGCTACGGTGAAGGAGCTGGGTCAGGTTTTGAAGGATTACTGGGCATGTTTCAGGTGAAAGACAGTTTTAGACCATGGTAGAGTTAAGTATATAGGGCTTGTTCCTTTGAATATAATGTCGGAGAGGTTCGAGACCTTGGGGCATTAAGACGATGTCTGACCCGTCATACAGCCTCTAGGTCTCTGCCCTACCTCTCCGCTCTCTTTTGCTTCTTCTCTTTTCGACCAAAAACCTAAAACAGCATGGCAGAAAACACTAATGGTAGCATAGGAAGGATTCGCATGATAGATAACTTTGCTGCGATTCGTGCGAAGTTTCCAGTGACTAAGAGTAAGGTGTTCCTTAACCATTCTGCCTATTCTCCTCTGTCGCAACCCGTTGTTGACATGATGAGGCGGTACAACGAGGACTTGTGCTGCTACGAGATTGACGAATCGAAGTACAGTCTTGGACAGAAGCAGTTTGCGAGGCTGGCTGGGGCTGATGCGGATGAGGTGGCTTTGGTCCAGAACACTTCCACCGGGCTGAACATCGTGGCTAATGCCCTCGACTACCCACGAGGCTCTAACATGGTTACGACGGATATGGAGTATCCTTCTGTGGTTTATCCGTGGCTTAAGAAGAGTCTGGAAGTCGAGGTGCGGTACGTGGAGAATAAAGAGGGCTGTGTCCTCGCTGACGATGTGGCAAAACTTGTGGACGACAAGACTGTCGCGATCTCAGTAAGTCACGTGGAGTATGTCAACGGTTTCAGGCATGACTTAAAGGCGTTGGCTGAGATAGCTCATGAGCACGGAGCTTATCTCATCGTAGACGCTATTCAATCATTGGGCGCAATACCCGTTGACGTCAAGAGGGACGATGTGGATTTCTTAACGGCGAGCTGCTACAAGTGGATGCTCGGCCCTGCAGGGGCTGGCTACCTCTACGTGCGCAAGGAGCTTACGGAAGGGCTCGAGCCTCCGTTTATCGGGTGGGCGAGCGTGAAACCCGAGGTGTTTGACACTGAAGATTTCTGGGAGATATGGCATCTACAGCTCTCCGACACAGCTAGTCGTTTTGAAGTGGGTTCTCCCAGTTACGTAAGCTTCGTCGGCGCAGCAGCGGCTATCCAGCTTCTCTTGAATGTGGGCATCGAGAATATCCAGAAGCGCATCTTGAGATTGACACGGCAGCTTATAGAAGGCGTAAAAACCCTAAGTTTGAGTCTTACCACGCCTGAGGACGATGGATGTCGCTCGGGCATAGTTCACTTCTTGGCCGACAGAGCACAGGAGAAGTCTGAAAAGCTGAGAAAGAAGGGAATCATCGTTTCGGCACGAGCGAACGGGTTGCGGGTGGCACCCCACTTCTACAATACTGAAGAAGAGATTGAACGGTTCATCAAGGAACTCGATGCAACGTGAGGTCTAGGAGTGCTTTGCTGCTGCTTTCAAAGCAGACACGAAGCCTTCCTCGTCCTTAGCTAGTTTTTTCTTCACTTCTCTCCAAGCCGCGGGGCAGTTCTTGTATTCTACGCCGGCGATGTTGTGGATTATCCTGTCAATCTCCTGTCTATTCTCGCTCGTGACAGTTGTGCCTGCTTTCTCGAAGACCTCTTTGAGATGCCTAAAGTAGCAAGTCATAACACTTCGCCATCAACGACAAAGTCGTCCTTCGCGCTTATAACCTTAAGTAGCGTAGGGCTTGAATTCCCACTTCTCCCGTTCCACGGCGATCTGTCTCATAATCTGCGTTGCCTTCTCCTTCGGCAGAATCATCATGACTTTGCCTACGTGTTTGCAAAACTGTTTCGCGGATGCGCTTCGACTCCAGTCGGCGCAGTCATGAAACATTACACGTTTCTCAGCATCTATGGACAGGCGGTAGTTTCGGACTCGAGCCCTAACCTTGGTGTGCGAAGTCTCCTCTACTTCGACATCCTCATCGCTGATGCCCCTCGCTCGTCCTATCCTGCCTTTGTCCATAAAGACGCCCAGCAACTCCTCGAAGCCCATCTGCTCAATCTCCTTCGGCATGTAGGCTGCCAGCGTCATACCGCGTTTCTTCGTCTTTTCCTTCGCTGCAGCCGCTGCCTCCTTGAAGTATTCCTCGATGCTTTTTCGAGTTTCTCTCTGCTCCTCTGTCGCCCTGCTCATCATTTCGGCAAATTGGAGGCAGTTCTTGACTGCGTAACCGTGGTAGTGGTTGTTGAAGTAGCCGAAGGTCTTTTCAGCCTGCCTCTCCGCCTCCTTAATCTTCCCAACCCATGGCTCCAACTCATCGGCCTCGTACAGGTAGTAGTACCATGGTCGTTCACCCCGCCCATGCCACCGCACGTACGCGAAGTCAGCGGTGACCTTCACGACCGGTGGTAGCAGAGGCTCGTCCACGATCGTGTAAGCCGTGTTATAGCGCTCTAGGAGTTTCCAAGTCTCTTCCTTCATCCAAGATTCGTGCCTGAACTCGACGGCGAGCCTGAACTCCTTAGGAAAAGCCGCCAGAAAACCCTCCAATAGCTTAGCATCATACTTCAAGCTCGGCGGCAGTTGGGCGAGTAGACATGCAAGCTTCCCATCGAGCCTTAGAGGCTGCATCAACTCACAGAAATCGGCAAGCTCAGCCTCCACGGTTTTTGCCTCAAGCTTTCCCTCATGAGTAACCTGTTTCGGAAGCTTCGCCGCAAAGACGAAGTCTGACGGCGTGTAGCGGAGCCAGCCTAGGACCATGCCCTGCGTTGGGAAGCGGTAGAAAGTCGAGTCGATTTCCGCGGTCTTGAACACCCGCGAATACGCTTTTAGCTTACTCTCCTCCGCGGTCTTATAGAAAGGTCCAACCCAGTCTTCGTAAGACCAGCCAGAAGTGCCGAGTAGAACCTCGTCCATAGCAGTTGATCCCTTCTAGAATTTTCTGCCAGTCAGCCGCTCGTACGCCTCAACGTACTTCTTCGATGTCTCGAAGACCACATGCTCGGGCAACTGGGGCGCTGGAGGCTGCCTGTCCCATCCGATGGAGAGCAGGTAGTCGCGTACGTGTTGTTTGTCGAAGCTCGACTGGTCCTTTCCCACCTCATACTTCTCCTTCGGCCAGAATCTAGAGGAGTCGGGGGTTAACAGCTCGTCTATGAGCGTCAGCTGTCCATCGAGGATGCCGAACTCCATCTTGGTGTCTGCCACAATGATGCCGTTCGCCTTAGCCTTCCTAGACGCTCTCTCGTAGATCCTTAGGCAGACGTCGTTTATCTCCTCGGACAACTCGTCGCCGATTTTCTCTTTCACTTCTTTTGGCGTCATCTCTTCATCGTGTCCAGCCTCAACTTTCGTTGTGGGTGTGAGAATCGGGCGGGGTAACCGTTCAGCCTTCTCTAACCCGGTGGGCAGATGCGTTCCAGATGTGGGCTTTCCCGCACGATAGTTTTCCCAGGCTACGCCGTATAGGTATCCTCGTACAACGAACTCTGCCTCGATACGCTCGGTCTTCCTAACGAGCACCGTGCGTGGGTCGACGACCTCTATTACATGGTTGGGCACGATGTCCTCTGTTTCTTTGAACCAGTATGCGGAGAGCCTGTTGAGGGCTTCGCCTTTTCGGGGAATGCCGTTTGGGAGAACGAAGTCGAAGGCAGAGATGCGGTCGGTAGAGACGATCAGCAGCCGCTCGCCCAGGTCGTAGATGTCTCTAACTTTGCCCTTCTTGAAAGACGGCAGCGGCAGACGGGTCTCGAGGACAACGTCTAAGCTCATTGACCTCTCCGCCGTGCTCTAGGCTTTTGCGCCTGTTTTAAGCCTTCGCATGTACTCTTCAACTTCTTTTCGCAGGCCTTCGTCATGTAGGGCTAGGATTTTGGCGGCTGACAGGGCGGCGTTCTCGGGTCGGGGCACGTATGCCACAGCTACGCCTCGGGGCGTTACGGCTGAAGAGAACAGCTTCGCGTATCCGAACTTCTCAGAGTCGGGCGGGCAGGCGATGACGGGGTATCGAGTAGAGCCTGCCGCGACGCCTGACAGTGCGTCTGACAAGCCCGCAACCGTGATGAACACCGTTCGTCCGCCTGCCTTTTCGATTCTCTCCAGTTCTTTCAGCAGCTTCCCCGGGGTCTTGTGGGCAGAAGCGACCACGTACTCGCATTCCACGCTGAAGTCTTCTTCCTTCAGGAACTTCTCAATGGAGGAAGCGAACTCATAATCGCTCTTCGACCCCATAAGAACGATGATCCTGCCTTTCTGCATGGTCTGTATATTGCTGTGAAGTCGATTTAAAGCTTAATTACGCCTATGTCTTCATTGGTGGCTAAGGTGAAGAACGGCATGAGCGCAGATCAGAGGTTTGAAGAATTGAAGCAGGAGATGTTCGACAGGTTCTTTGAGGCGAACCCGCATTTCGCCAGCTACTTGGGACTCCATGATCCCTATGACTCTCAAATGCCCAAGGGCGATACAGCACACATCATTGAGAACCTCAAATTGCTTGAAGAATTCGTTGAGCGGATGAAGAAGGCGGTAGACTACAACGCCTTAAGCGATGATAACCGCATAGACTGGCAAGTCATGGAGAGAGCCGCCGAGGCGACTAGGTTCGAGACTTTCGAGTTGCGCATGCACGAGTTGAACCCCAACGCTTTCGACGAAGTCGGCGGCATCTTCTTCATGATGATAACACGAGACTATGCTCCATTAGACAAAAGGATTGAAGCCATCATCGCGAGACTCGAAAAGCTTCCGCAGTACTTGAAGGAGTTCCGGTCGAGGTTTGAAAAGTCTACGCCTGTGAAGCTTTGGACAGACATCGCCATCGAATCAGCCCAACAAATGCCTGGTCTCTTCCAGTTCATCGCCGTCTCGACGAAAGGCAGGATTCCCGAGGAACTGCACGGGAAGCTGGTGAAGGCATCGATGGACCTGATGGCCCCCTACCAAGAACACATGTTGTGGCTGCAGAGTTTGAAGTCGAAGACGGTTGACACTTGGGCTATAGGCAAAAGGAAGTTCGAGAAACTCATTCAGCTTCGCGACCTCGGCATGACATCCGAGGAGATCTATCAGCTCGGCGTCAAGTACCTTCGTGAGATGAAGGATGAACGGAAGCGAATAGCGGAACAGATTGCCCCTAGCAAGAGCGTCGAAGAAGTCATGAAGATGGTAGAGGAGAAGGCGCCGAAAACCTTTGAGGATGCCTTGAAGGCAACCAAAGAAGCTATGGAAGAGGCGAAACAATTCGTCATCACGAATGACCTTGCCACGGTACATGAGGAGGATAAGCTGGACGTGGAAGAGACGCCGGCCTATCTCGCGCCCCTTATTCCTTTTGCGGCCATGATGATGCCGTCGAGGTTTGACAAGCCGATAATCGGAACCTACATCGTGACCCGTCCAAAGGACATCAAGAACTTAGGAAAGCATCTGAATTACGCGAGCCTTCGAAATACGGCAGTTCACGAGGCCTTTCCGGGACACTTTCTCCAGGGGGCCATCTCAAACAGAGGCTCCCTCGTGCACATGCTGGCAAATGGTGTCGAGACCACCGAGGGGTGGGCACATTATTGCGAACAGATGATGCTGGAGCATGGGTTTGTAACCGGCTTAGAAGCGAGGTTGATTCAGGTGAATGATGTTGTTTGGCGGGCAGTGAGGATCATCGTCGACGTTAGACTTTCTCATGGCGAGATGGGGTTCGACGAGGCTGTCGGGATGCTGATGACGGAGGCTGGCATGTCGAAAGAGGCTGCCGTGGCAGAAGTGAACCGTTATACGCAATCTCCCGGCTACCCACTCTCATACTTGCTGGGCAAGCATCTCATATTGCAGCTGCGGGACGACGTGAAGCGGCGAATGGGCGACAGGTTTAACGAGAAATGGTTCCACGACACCATCACTGCAAACGGCTATCTGTCCGTGTCCCTGCTGAGAAAAGTGTTCGATCAGCAGATTGCCCAGGCCTAGTCGAAGCCAGAAGCGGACTCACGCGCTATCAGGCGCTGATCCTCCGCGATTTTCTTCACCATTCGCTCGATGAGCTCAGGCTCCGTGGCCAGCCTGCCAACCGTGTGCAACCTCCCTCTCGTGGTCCGGGCTATTCGTTCAGTCACAGCGAACCCGTACGTCTCTCTGCCATACATGTGGGGGTTCGTGTTCACCACCACCGTGTTGATACCCTCCCTCCCTATCATCTTCGATACGGACATGACGTCGTGTACTGCGAGGTCTTCGTACTCGCGGACTACTATGCGCGGCTCTTCCACTGTTCGGATCTCCCCCGTTTCCAGGCTCCTTGACAGTGGCACGTTCGCGCTGCCGTCGGTGATGACAATCATGGCCGGGATCGTGGAGGGATCGCGCCTCCTCGACTCCTTGAGCACTTCCCACGCTTTCAACATGCCGGCTGCCAGAGGCGTGTAGCCGCTGATTTTAAGTCCCATCAACTTGTTGGCTACCACTCTGAGGTTCGTGACGGGATGTTGAGCCACGATGGCGCTCGTGTCCTTCAGCGCCACGATTCCCACGCGATCTCGATAACGATAAGCGTCTCCATGAAGCTGCAGGATAGCGCTTTTTATGGCGTCGATGGTGAGCATCATAGAACCGCTGAGGTCTAGGACAAAGATTATCGTCATGGGCGCTTTGTAACGTCGAAGGTTTTCTCGAATGTCCTGAACGTCTATTTTGAGGGCAGTCTCGAGGTCCGACGTCCTGCGCCTATGTTTTCTGGCGGCTGCACGAATGGTTGCAGGGAGGTGAATGTCTTTCGGTTTGCCTGGTGGGAGTCTCCATCCGCTGGCTCTACCGCGACCAGCAGTGGTCGTGGTCTCTGCTCTCCTGCCGGCAAAACTGCTCGTCGCCTGAGCGGCCTTTCTAGTCTGGACCGAGAACTTGGAGAGAACCCCCGAATCCTTGGTCGAACCTTTGAAGGCGCTGAAAAGAGAAAAACCCTTCTTCAGCCGGGGGGTTCCTGCTGCATGGCTAATAGTAGGTATCCCCTTCATCTTCTTCAGAAGGATCTGCTTTCCTTCGTCTTCCGCATCCGTCTGAAGTGGTCTGTCACTCTTAACCGCGGCTCTCGCGCTCGGCACATCTTTGGGCACCTTCTTCATCCTGCGTCCAAAGCCGAAGATGACTTCCCCGAATACCTTGCTCAGCGCAGTCATCAACTGAGCTCTCCATCTCCGTAGTCTCGCCAGCCCTTTGTTCTTCTCCAGAGACTCTTCGTGTTCCTTGTTCACGTCTCCCCGGATGAAGAGCATCGCTCGCGCCTCTCTCCGCTTTTCCTCAGTCTTCTTCCCTCCCGCGGACCGCTTCGCCAGCTGAGACTGCGCGGTCTTCTCGGGCTTATATCCCACATCTCTCACAGCTGACAGCGTTGCCTCTTGAATCTCTGCAGGCGTGGCGGGTTCGAGGAAGCCACCCTGCCTTGTGCGGTGACCCAGGGCAAGTTCGGCAGCAACCAACACGTCCGCCAGTGAAACCTCCATGCGTCCCTCGAAAGCAGCCAAGGTCATCGCGGCCTTGCTGATAACGATGTCAGGTCTCAAGCCGTCCACCTTCAAGTCCAAACAGGTCTTGCACACGGCTTCGAGAAGCTTCTCCGGCATCACAACACTCGGTAGTGACTCTCTTGCCCGCGCAATTCGGGATCTAAGCTCCTCTTGAACGGGCTTGTATTTCTCCAAGAACGCCTCTGGACCCGATTCGAACTCGAGGTTGCGTCGCACCACTTCCATCCTCTCTTCGACCGAGTCGATCCTCTCCACCGTGACTGACAGTGGAAAGCGGTCGAGGAGCTGCGGACGAAGCTGTCCTTCTTCCGGGTTCATCGTTCCGATGAAGATGAACCGCGAGGGGTGGCTTACAGAGATGCCTTCCCTCTCGACGACGTTCCATCCAGTGGCCGCGGCGTCTAGAAGGTCGTCGGCGATGTGGTCAGGTAGCAGGTTGATTTCGTCGACGTAGAGTATGTTCTGATTAGCCTCGGCCAGTATGCCCGGCTCCAGTGCTTCTATTCCTTGTTTTATGGCTTTCTCGATGTCGAGGCTTCCCACGACTCGGTCTTCGGTTGCTCCGAGGGGGAGTTCGACCACTCTCATCTCCCTTTCTTCTACTGGGAGTTTTCCTTTCCCCCTGTACGTAGTGCTGCACTTTTGGCACATGTTGGAAGGGTCGGCAGGATGGCAGCCGAAGGGGCAATCCTTGGCCACTCGGATGTTGGGCAGTACGTCCGTCAATGCGCGTACGACTGTGGTTTTGCCCGAGCCCTTCGGTCCTTGAATCAGTAGTCCGCCGATGTTGGGGTTGACGGCGTTGATTATTATGGCGAGTTTTAGCTTTTCCAGCTCGACTACAGCGGTGAAAGGAAAGAGGACTCGGCGTTTCACGTGTAATCTCCAATGAGTATCTGAGGGTATAGGGGGATATAAGTTGTGGCGCAACGGGACGGCGCGTTAAGGCTTATATCGAGTCGCTGAGGAATAGGGAAGAGAGGATATTGTATGGAGGATTTGCGGTTCCTAGTTGACCACGGCATGTCTCGTGGGGCAGACTTCGTTGAAGTTCGGTACCAGAAACGGTCGAGGACCAGGGCAGACGTGAAGCAGGGTGAGTTGGACAGCGCCAGCTCAGGAGTGTTGGAGGGTTACGGCATAAGGGCGCTGAGGAAAGGAAGCTGGGGGTTTGCTGTGACGAGCCTGCTTGACAAGTCGACCCTTCTCAGAAAAGTTGAAGAGGCTGTGCGGCTGGCTGACAGTTCAGCGTTTGCTAAGACGGTGAAGAGTGAGCTTGCTGCTGTTAAGCCTGTAAAGATGAAGGCCGTGGCAGATGTGAAAGACGACTTGAAGAACCATTCGCCTGAAGAGAAGATTGAGCTAGCGTTGGAGCTGGACAAGCTTATTCGGGGTTACTCGAAGGAAATCGCTTCGACGCTTGTTCGGTACGACGAGAATTTGGTGGAGAAGCACTACGTGAACTCGGAGGGTTCAGACTGCTGCCTTTTCGACGCGAAGCCCGAGGTGATGATAATGGTCATTGCCAGGCGGGGAGACGTCATGACCGAGGTTTTTGATGGAATTTGTCGCACGGGTGGCTGGGAAGTCTTCAAGGAGAACGACCCTGCGGCGGTGGCTAACAAGGCTTGTGAGAGAGCTGTACGGTTGCTGGCAGCGAAAGTTGCACCCGCGGGCAGTCATGTGGCCATCCTCGACCCTGAACTCGTGGGAGTGCTGAGTCACGAAGCTATTGGGCACACTGTTGAAGCGGACTTGGTGTTGGCAGGTACAGCGGCGACTGGGAAGATTGGCGAGAAAGTCGGGAGTGAGATGGTTACGATGGTAGATGACGGGACGATTCCATGGTGTGCGGGCTGGGTCCCGTTTGACGACGAGGGTGTGGCAGGTGAGAAAACTGTCATAATCCAAGAGGGCATTCTGAAGAGCTATTTGCACAGTCGAGAGACTGCTGCCAAGTTCAAGGTGGCCCCGACGGGTAACGGCAGGGCATGGAACTACCGCGACGTGCCTATAATAAGGATGAGGGCGACTTACATCGAGGGTGGGGACTGGAGTAGAGAAGAGATTATTGAGGACACGAAAGAGGGGCTACTCCTCTTCGGGTCTGGCAGCGGACAAGCCGATAGCAATGCGGAGTTCATGTTTGGAGTTCAAGAGGCTTGCCGAATCAGTAAAGGGGAACTCGGTGAGTCCTTCAGAGGAGTGACCATTTCTGGCAGCGCCTACGACGTCTTGAAGAGCATCGACGCCGTGGGCAAAGACTTCAGCCTCGAACTGGGGATTGGACACTGCGGTAAGATACAGGTTGCGAAGGTAGATGCGGGAGGGCCTACGGTGCGTTGCAGGATGTTGTTTGGAGGAGCGTGACAAAACGTGAGCCTTTCATCTTTAGCGGAAAAGGCAGTACGATATGCC
>CAYNAW010000016.1:0-28937 GCA_964395545.1 uncultured Candidatus Bathyarchaeia archaeon
GAACCCACGAAGGCCTTCGCCAGAGGATCTTAAGTCCTCCCCCTTGTCCTTGGGGTTGTTCTGCCCAGTTTAGACCTGGCTTGGGAACCCCCGCATGCCATTACCAGTGTTCGGGCTTCTGTTATTTAGTGTTGTTGAAGGATGTACGGGAGGATGGCACGGAGGTCGGTGCCGTTGATCGCCACGTCAGCGTATTTTGTGATTGCTTCATCGACCGTGTTGAAAGCTATCGCGAGGGCGACTTTCTTGAAGAGCGGTACGAGGGTCAGATCGTCGCCTACCGCGGCACACTCGTCTGTTGTCAGGTTGAATTTCTGAAGGATGAGGGATAGGTGCTTGTCTTTGTTGTGAAAGGAGACGTTCACCTCCACTTCGCCAGTGAGGATGCCCCCCTTCGCGACTAGGTGATTCGCCGTATAGCCATCGACGCCTGTTTCTCTTTGGATTCTTGCAGCGGCGTGGGTGAGACCGGCGCTTAGGAGGTAGGTTTTGATGTTGTTCTGCTTCAGTGCGGCGAGGGTTTCTTTGGCGCCTGCGACGTAGGGCATTTGGCTGACGGCTGCGGTTATTCTCGATGCGGGCTGGTGCTGCCACAGAGCGGCGTCCAGCCTTGCCCATTCTTCATAGGTGATCTCGTTGCTGAAGAATCGGTTATAGTGGATCTGCGCTTGGTTCCATGTGCCTAGCTTTCGGTGCACGTATTGCCACGTGTGGTTTTGGAGAACGGTGCCGTCGATGTCGAGGATTGCGAGTTTGATTGCCATCGGTTGTTTGTCTGCGGTCGTGGTTTTTAGGGTTTCTGTGATGTTCGAGCCTGTCAAGACCATTGGGTATGGATGTAATGGGATTGTGAGGGCTGGTCATGCGTTGTGGCACCGAGGTTTCTGGTATATACTATAATTGTTAGACACTATACTAAAAGCATGAGATATATATTTCTCGCTGGTTACATATACAACTAGGAACCGAAACAGGAGGAATGAAAAATATGGCAAAATGGACTGGAGTAAGAGTCAAACAAGAATTAGTGGAGGAGATAAAGAAAGAGGTAGAGAGAGGTGGCTACCAAGGCCTTTCCGAATTTGTCTCCGAGGCGATTCAACAACGACTGCAGGCCTTGGCCAAACAGCGCGTCAGCGAGTATCTAGAACGCGACAGAGCCGTAGGTGTTCCGCAACCGCAGGGACAGATGCTCCGCACTTCGGACAACGTTTGGGCTAGGCAAACTCCCGAGGGCGTCGTCGAGGTGGGCGTGACCGAGTACTTCCAGAAGCAGATAAAAGAAATCGTCAACGTGCAGACTGATGTGGTCGGCGACGACGTGGTCGAGGGCAAACCTTTCGGCGTTGCCGAGTCCTGGTGGTTCACGTACGACCTGTATGCCCCCTTGAGTGGGAAGATTGTCGCCGTGAACGTCGCAGTGCTAGAAGACCCGTTGACGCTGAACGCAGACCCGTCCCAGTGGATCGTGAAAGTTCAACCTCGATGAAAGATGTCTGTCGCTGAATGGGAGCAGACGATAGGGAGGTGAAAGAGTTGACCGCGTGGAAGACCGTGAGAGTCAAGCAGGATTTGCTGACGGCAGTCGAGAGAACGTTGGGAACGGGCAAGCACCGCAGCCTGTCCGAGTTTGTCTCTGAAGCGATTCAGCTTCACCTAGATGAGCTCCGACATGCGAGTACAGAGGGTTGCGAAAGACCAGTGGAATACCCTGTAATGAAAGAGCGGCTGCTCTGCAGTCAAGACCACGTCTGGGCGATGGTGACTCCGCAGGGAAATATTCGGGTGGGATTGGCGGATGCTGCTCAGAGGTTGTTGAAGGGAGCGGTTGGTGTTCATTTGGAGCCTGTTGGGTCTGAGGTGAAGAGAAGAGAGCTCTTTGGGTCAATTGAGACTTGGATGTTCAAGCTTAACCTGCGTGCACCCGTGAGTGGGAAGATTGTAAGGGTTAACGAGGTTGTGCTGGAGAAGCCATCAGTGATAAACGAAGATTCGTATGGCGGTGGTTGGATCGCTGAGATTAAGCCTGAAAACGTAGTTACGCTGGAAGAGGAGCTGAGAGAACTTATGGGTCCCAAGCAGTATAAGTTGTATGCGCTGAAGCACCGCAGCTTAATCCATGGCAAGGAGTAGCTACCCTTATCCTCCTCATTTTTGGGTCATTCTCAGGCTTTTTCCTTTGGCGTGCATGCTTACTCTCTTGACGTGTTTTGCTCATGACCGAATCTGTCAGTGTCCGCTTTTCAGGTGGGCGATTTTGCGGGCGATGAAGGGGATGGTGACGGAGGTTATGTTGTTGGTCAGGATAACGTTCAGGGCTATGCTCGTGAAGATTGCGGCTTGAGGCAGACCGTAGATAAGGGGAAGAGCACTCATGCTCGCTGAGGCGGCGCCTTGACCGACGATGGAGCCAATCACCGGGAGGTCTTGTGCCATGGGGCTTCTGATGGTTCCGATTTTTGCTGCTGCATATTTGGTTAGGTGGAGGAGGAGGCTGCAGGCTATCCCAAGAAGGAGTTCAAAGACGCCTGTGAACATGTAGATGAGTCCGATGAAGGTGAGGAAGAAGGAACGAACGATGAAGGTCAGTTCTGAGTGGAATTTTCCTATCGACTTTTCAAGTGTGACTAACTCGTTTACCGAGATTTTCAGTTTGAGAGCGTTGACGATGGGCTTGTAGTTGCCGAGGACTAAGCCGAAGATGAAGAGAGCTATGACGCCGGTTCCTCGGAGGATTTCGGTGAGGGAGTATACGAAGAGGACGGCTGCGAGGGTTGACGTATAAGTGTACTCGTTCTTCCTGAGGAGATACAGGATGTTCAGCCACACTATTCCGAGGACGGCGCCGAGGACAAGGGACAGGCAGACGCTGTACACTAGTTGGGTTACGATTTCGACGGTGCTCACGCCGCCTAGGAGGATGTAGTTCAGCAGGGTCAGAGTGGTGATTAGAACCAGGGGGTCATCGACGAGGGCAACCAACGTAAGAGTAGCATGGGTTTCCTCTTTGACTTTGATATATTTGCAGACGGCGTCGACAATGGCTATGTTCATTCCGCTCCACGCTGAAGCCATAAGGAGGGCGTAAGCCCATCGCACTCCCAGTGCAAAGTGTAGGAGGGTGCCTACCGTAATCATGCTGAGGAGGAAGCCCAAGGTCGATAGAAGGGCAGCTCTTCTGCTTTGGCTTATGACCTTGTGGATGCTAAGGCTCATCCCTGCTTCGAAACTTATGAAGGCCAGTGTAAGGGGGGCGATGTAGGGGAGTGCGGCAATTAGGGTATCGTAGGGGAAGAGGTTAAGGATTGGTCCGAAGATGATGCCGAGGACGATGAGGAGGATGGCGCTGGGGAGGAGAATTCTTCGAGAGATAGCATCTCCGATGAAGCTTATCGCCATGATGGCGGCGACTATGGAAAAGGTGACAACGACATCGACCATTGCCGGGTCAGAGACTACTGACCCGGATTGGTTAAAAAGATTTTGAAAAGAGGAAACTCAGTCTATTGCCTACTTAGTTCTTGACGGATATTATCGAGTGTGGTCTTAGCGTCAGGCGACCTTTCATGGCATGGCGCCAGTTTTTCGCAGGCATATTCGGTGCAGTAGGCGCAATTCTCAATTTTTCTTTCTCTTCCACAGTTCCTTATGGTGCAATCTCTGACGAAAGAGATAGTTCGCCCGTTTTGGGTTGTGCAGCCGTCGCAGTCTATGTCTTCAGGCCTCAGGGGATATTCGGCGGTTGACCATGCTTCAGCAACCTCTTTCCTTTTTCCGTCGTCGTCTGCTTTGGTGGCTATGAAGGCGGGACAGGTTGTGCAGGCTATGCCACAGTAGGCGACCATTCTCTCCACGAACGGAACCTCTATAGGAGAGGTTCATTCGTCAATTTAAGAGTTGGGATTCACCCTTAGAATCCTTGAGAAATTGTCGGCCAATTTAGGAGGGAAGAAGTTACAGGATTCCTAGTTTTATCGCTACGTCCACTGCCTTGTAGTCTGGGTGCAGCTTCACGTAGGCTTTCTTCTCTCCCTGAGGAGTAATGAGCAGGTTAACCTTCTTCACGCGGACTTCGTACAGCTCTTCCACTGCCCGCTTCACGTCAGCCTTGCCGGCCTTCAGACTTACCATGAACACTAGTTTGTTCTCAGCCTCCAGCATCCTGCTCGCCACTTCAGTCATCAACGGATACAAAACGACGTCGTACGGCTCCATGGCTAATCACCCTTAAACCGCTCACCCAACCTTGCTACCGCCGAGTTACTCCACACCGTCAACCTGCCTGCATGAGTCCCAGGTGCCAACAACTCCACGTTCAACCCGTCAACCAGCGCAACATCCACTCCCGGCAAATTCCGCGCAGCATCCAAAATACCCCCGTCCATAGCCACCACGATCAAAGGACCCACAGCCTGCTTGAACCGTCTGCCGCGACCCTTACCTTTCCCAGCGCGCACGTTACGGCTCTCACGCACACGGAAAACGTCAGCCCACACGCCCAAAGCCAGTAACGTAGCCTCTACGTCTTTCGTGCGCTTCAACCCCTCCACATCATCCGCTACAATCAACGGAAAATCGGGTACGTCGCTGACTAGATGCCCCCGCCCGGCCACAGCGTCTTTCAACCCAGTCGCAGCCACGGCACTGCGCAGAGCCAAATTCATCTCCTTATGGGGCAGACGTTTGGCTATACGCTTCTCAGCCCGGGGCGGATGAGCCTGATGACCCTTAACCATCCCTACGCCGAAAGCCGCTCTGCCCCTCTCCTTCATCCGAGGCACACGAGCAGTTCCGTGACCCACACCCTGAGACTCCGCCGTGGTCCGCTTGCCAGCCATAGGATCACGTCCCTGCGCCTGAAAGCGGTGACTCTGCAACACCACGACCGCACGTCTGACCACATCAGGACGCAGCGGAGTACCAAACACCGCTGGAAGCTTCACCTTCCCCACCGCCTTACCCTGCAAGTCAAAAACCTTCGAGGACATCTTACCCAATCGTCAACACTCCCGCTCAATCACCCTGCATAGAAGCCAAAGAAACAGCCACCACGTTGGGAGCCTCAACCGGCACGCGTCGAGGCGGTCTCGCAGGCACACGGAGACGCACCAAACGTTTCGTCGCACCCGGCACGCTTCCTTCCAGCAAGACATACGGACTCTTCACGACGCCATAGCGCAGGAACCCTCCTGCAGGCGTAACCTCCCTCCCGTCCCCGCCGATCTTCAAGACACGCTTGTTATACTCAGTCCGCTGATGATAGCCCAGCTGCCCAGCACGCGCGACGGTGTACAGGACCCTATGCGGGCTCCATGGACCCAGAGTCGCCACGCCGCGCACCGTCTTCCGAGACTTGTTCTGCAGTATCCTGACGCCCCAACGTTTTACAGGACCTTGAAAACCCTTACCCTTAGAAACAGCCACCACGTCCACATACTGCCCCTCCTTAAACACCTCAGCCACACTCACGGTCTTCCCCAACAGCCCTTGCACGTAGTCGAACAGCTCCTTCATGGGAGCCCCGTCCACCTTAGCCTCCACAAGCTCAGGTTTCTTCTTCGAAACACCTGCCAAGCGCGGCTGAGAAACCACGAGAGCCCGAAGCTCCACCACGCGGTCCAACCCTTCTTCAATCTTCTTCAGCCCATTCTCTGGCTCAAAATTCTCGGGCAACGTGAAGACACGCTCCAAGTCCTTCGGCGGGTCCTTCATCCAAGCCTCAGCCAACACCTCTAAGCCGTAACCTTTTCGCTTGTAGGCTCGCACGCCGCACACAAGTACTGGCGGAGTCTCCACAACAGTAACTGCCCGACTAACCTCCTTCCCAAAGTTGGGCGAATTAGGAAGGTCCTCGACGTAGAAGAGATGCGTCATTCCAGCCTTATAGCCCATAAACCCAAGAAGCCGAGGCCCCGCAGCCACACTGGGCCAAAACCGTATCCTCCCAACCTCCCGAGCAGCCCGTCCCCTAGGCAAATAAGCCAACGAACCCCGTCTAGGAGCACTCTTCTTTCTATGCCCCATGATAATTCCACTCGTCTCTGTTTCAATGCAGCCCTCAAGTTATAAACATTACGAAGCCCGATTCGGCCGAGAAAGCTGATGCACAACTAAGCCTAAGAGCCACCCGCCCACCACGACCAGCGTGGCTGGGAAATAGCCCGCAAATTCGTAGCTGAATATAGCGATTTCAAAGACGAAGAAGGCGAAGCCCACAGCCAGTGCGGAGACAAACCCCCCTCGTCTCCCATACTTCTGAGAGGTTTGGATGGCGAGTAACCCTGTTAGAAAGATGTCGCCCAGCCCGAGGCGTATGGCACCCTCTCGGGGGAACGTGGGAACCTGAATTAGTATGGGCAGTTCGAGGGCTACGAGCCTATCAGCGGCAGCGCCCATAAAGCCCGTGAGGAAAACTTGGATGAAATCCATAACGGTGATGAGGACGGCGAAGACCAAGACGGTTTTCCACGAGAACAAACCACCCAAGTAGACTGTGACGAGTATGGCGAATATTATGGCGAAGGCGTTGAGTAAGAAGAGGTTCCAGAAGTTGGAGAGGTAGAGTATAGCGAAGACGGCAGAGGGCAGCACGGCGACATACCATTTCTCTGTCGCCACGAAGGTAAAGAGGAAGAGGACGAAGCAGTAGGCCACGAGGAAGAGGATTCTGATGGCTTGCTGGGGGACGAAGACGATGATTGAGACCATGACGCCCATGGATATGACGAGAAAGACGGCGTCCCGCATACGGAATTCTCGTTCGTCGAAAAGCGTCTTCATCTTATCCTTCAGCCGTTCAAACAGCATGATCGAGGCTATCGTGATGGCGGTGACGACGAATGGCAGGACAATGTCGAACATATGCGCCACAGTATGGGGAGGGTTGGATTTTAACCTTTAGCAGTCATCATGCTGAGGAGTCCGAGGATGACGAAAACGGCTTCTTCGGTGCGCACGGTTTCGACCTCTTGGCGAGGAAACATGTTGATCACAAAATCCGCGGAATTGTCGAGGTTGAGGTTTTCCGGCTGGGCAATTTCGTACAGGCCTCTTGTGGGGGCGCCGAAAGCTACAAGAATTCGGCGCGAAGCCTTCCAGCGAGACAGCACGTTCTGCTCTTCTTCCGAGAAGGGTCTTCCACGTTTTGAGGTGGCGATCACCAAGTCAAATCTGCGCTGCTTCAGGAGGCTGCCTATAGTCAGGTCGGAGGAAACGACCCGGTACCCCCAATATTTGGGTACAGTGTCTCGATCTGCGAGTTCTGCCTCCAATCGTTCCTTCTCCTTGCTTATCCTCACTGTGACTCGAGCGTTGAGGGACAATCGCTTGTTTCGTATGAGGGCGAGTTGTTCAACGCCGACGTCTGCGAGGGTTCCGTCTTTCGTGTGGGCTGTTGTGGCAGCTTCTCTGAATTCTCCATCAGCAAGGTCTCTTGCACGATTCTCTAACGGGTGATGAGGCGTGCGAAGGGGGGGCAGAACTCCTGCATACTTCAACTCGGGTCTAAGCTTGAAGAGGCGTTTTCGCAGGTACTGAGGCGTTTCCATGTAAGAGAGGACAGTCGCGATGAGGTCGAGTTCACGATGCTGATCCTTCTGAGGCGTGTCTCGGAAGATGATTATCGATTCTACGCCGAAGATTGCGGCAGCTCGTCCTACCATCCCGATTTTCACGGTCTTTTCTCTCAGGTGAGGAGTGTCTGAGACGAAAGACGCGGGAATAGCAATGGAAAGCTGGTGACTGGAAGTCAAGCAAGCATTCTCCATGTGCAGTGACAGTTCGACTATGGAATCTAAGAGGGTGACCTTTGCTTTTAAAAGCTTAGAGGCCGCAATGATAGGGTGCAGAGAGGTGGTTGAATTGTCGAAGCTCACTTGTTTGGATCGACGGGAGAAAGTCAGGGCTGTAGACAAGAGCAACATGCTTGAGTTAACCGAGAAGATGCCTGACTTCTGTCGAGACGCCATCCAAAGAGCGAAAAAAGTGAAGCTTCCTTTAGAGAAGCCGAAGAACATTGTTGTCGTGGGAATGGGTGGTTCAGCCATCGGAGGAGATGTGCTAAGCGATTGGCTATGCGATAGGACGCCTATTCCCATCCGCGTGTGCCGAGACTACCTTTTGCCCGAATACGTCGACCGAGACAGCTTAGTAGTAGCGGTGAGTTATTCGGGAGAGACCGAGGAAACCTTGAGCGCCTTCTTAGAAGCAGTGAGACGTCACTGTAAGGTGGCAACGATTTCGTCGGGCGGTCACCTTCAGGCCTTCTCAGAGAAGCTCAACGTTCCACACGTGCTTATACCTCCTTACTTCCCTCCGAGGGCAGCTATTGCCTATACCTTCTTCCCTCTTGTCGTTCTCGTAGAGAAGTTGAACGTCGATGGTGGTATCAAAGGAGAGATTGAAGAAGCTGTGAGCGTTCTACAAAGACTGAGTCAGGAAAATGCACCTCATATTCCATTAAAGAGTAATGAAGCGAAAAAACTGGCCGCTGCGCTAGAGGGCACAGTTCCAATAGTTTACGGTTTTAGGCAGTATGGTTCTATTGCTCGGCGTCTAAAGTGCCAATTCAACGAAAACGCCAAAATCCCCAGCAAGTTCGACACTTTTCCGGAGCTCAACCACAACGAAGTCGCTGGTTGGGAAGGCCCTGAAGGCTTGACCAAAGTCTTCTCCATAATCCTCTTCCGAGACCCTGAAGAACCTCCGGAAATCGAGCGGCGAATAAGAGTAACAAAGCAGATAGCTTCCTCCAAAGTCAGCAAAATTCTGGAAATTCATGCAAGGGGCAAGCACAAGTTGACGAGAATGCTCTCTGCCATGTACGTCGGCGATTTTGCCAGCATATATCTGGCGGTGCTACGGGGGGTTAACCCGACAGCTATACACACCATTGACCACCTGAAGCGAGAATTGAAGATACTCAACACGATAAGAGAATTGGAAAGAGAAGCCGAAAAGCTAGCCTAAGCCCCTTACTACCATAGCGCTGGGGAAGCCCCGAGTCTTATGGTGGAGGACACCATCGTACACTAATGCAAGGATCCGAAGTCTGTTTGGAAGGAGAAGACGACGGCATGCGCTAAGCTATCTCTCGGCTAGGAAAGCGTAGAAAGGTTGCACGCTGCCTTATTTATACGGAAACGCATTAAAGGCTCTAAACCACAGCTAAGAAGGGAAGCTGGAACTCAATGCAGAAACCTGACAAATACGAAATCGTAAGCGAACTCGCTAGACGCCGAGGCTTCTTCTGGCCTTCGTACGAAATCTATGGCGGTGCAGGCGGATTCATAACCTACGGGCATTTGGGAGCTCTACTGAAGCAGAAGATGGAGGCAAAGTTCAGAGATTTCTTCATCAAACCCCTCAACATCCTCGAAATGGAGTCTTCCATTATAACCCCAGCCAGCGTCTTCGAAGCCTCAGGTCACGTGAAAGCGTTCCGCGAGCCCATGGCAGAATGCACGAAATGCAGGAAACGGTTCCGCGCCGACCACCTTCTCCAAGAACAGGCGAAGCTCAGCGACACTGAGACGGAGAAACTGAGCCTCGAAGAACTCGCCGCAGGCATAGACAGATATGCCGTGCGATGCCCCGAATGTGAGGGAGAGCTGGACAAACCGAGATATTTTATGACTATGTTCACGACGACCATCGGACCCTACTCGGAGGCGGTGGGCTACGGAAGACCAGAAGCCGCTCAAGGAGCCTTCGTCGAGTTCAGGCGTCTCTACGAAACCGCACGAGAGAGGCTGCCCCTAGGCGTGGTTCAAATAGGGCATGCGTTGAGAAACGAAATCTCGCCCAGACAGGGACCTGTTAGGCTGAGGGAGTTCACGATTGCTGACATAGAATTCTTCTTCGACCCCGAAGACCCTGAATGCAGTATGCTGAAAGATGTGGAAGATGAGTCTCTGTGGCTCATACCTGCAGAGTTGAAGCGGAAGGACGTGAAGGAAGCCGTTGAGGTAACCTTGAAGGAGGCGCTGGAGCGGGGCTACATCAAGACCGAGTGGCAAGCCTACTTCATGGTGCTGGCAAGGCGGTTCCTTAAGGAGCTCGGCGTGCCGGACGACAAGCAACGCTTCATTGAGAAGCTGGAGTGGGAAAGAGCTCACTACTCTGCACAGGGCTACGACCAGCAGGTCTACTTGGACCGTTGGGGATGGACAGAGGTCTCGGGACACAGCTACCGCACAGACTTTGACCTCAAACAGCACATGAAAAGCAGCGGCGTGGACATGCAGGTCTTCAGAAAATACGATGTACCCCGAAAGATGGTGAAGGTCGTCGTTGAGCCCGTTTTGAGCAAGCTTGGACCCGCTTTCAAGAAAGATGCTGCGAGGGTAGCAGATATTCTTTTGAATGCCGACGCAGAACAGGTGGAGAAGGCGTTGGCGGAAAGAGGGTACTACAGTGCAGGATTGCTCAAGGTTTTGCCCGACCACGTCAAGGTTGTCCGCAAGGAAGTGGAGGAGACAGGAAGACGTTTCATTCCCCACGTTGTGGAGCCCAGCTTCGGGGTGGACCGGCTCGTATACGTCGCCTTAGAATACGCCTACGCTAAGCGAGACGACAGAGCGCTCCTGAGGTTGCCCAGAGAGCTTGCACCTGTACAGGTAGGAGTCTACCCGCTGATGGCTAAGGATGGGTTGGCGGAAAAGGCAAAGCAAGTATGCGAATCTCTGATGCTTGAGGGCTTCGCGACCGAGTACGACGATGCGGGCTCCATCGGAAGACGTTATGCGCGCGCAGATGAAATCGGCACACCTCTGTGCATCACAGTCGACTATCAGACTTTGAAGGACGAGACTGTGACCCTGCGAGACCGAGACTCGTGGGAGCAGGTGCGCGCGAGCATAGATGGGATGCCGGGAAACCTGCGGAGCTACTTCAAACATGGGAAAGAGTTTGGAGAACTCGGGAAAAACGTGTAGAGAGGGCTTCGTGTTTAGTTAGACTTTTTAACACATTCGCATATTCTACTGTGGTGCCTCGAAGGGCATTTCTGAGGCGGGAACTTGGTCCTTCCTGTGGAAACAGAAGAACGCGTAAAACGAAGGGCGCTCAGCGCTTGTCAAGATCACCTACGTAAGGTTTTGGACATTGCACGCAAGGTCCCCCAGATAGTCGACTGCTTCAACGCCAACGATAAGGACGCCGCGCGACAGATGTTTGCAGAGATAAAGAAGGCGGAGGAAGAGGTCGACAATGCAAGACGAATGGTCTCGCAGGAACTTGCCCAAATCGGCGCTATCCTCATAAACCGAGAAGACTTTCTGCGCTTCACAAACCTAGCCAGCGAGATCGCGGACTTTTGTGAGGGCATCGCTTTCTGGCTGCTCTCGATCATGGAACGCGGATGGAAAGTGCCATCAGACATCAAGAAGGACCTTGGCAACCTTGCAGACGCCGCGCTGGAGACCGTGCTGAAGCTCAGAGAAACAGCCATTACACTCACGTATGGCTCGACAAAGACTCTGGAGAAGGCGAGAGAAGTCGAAACCGCTGAACGAGCGGTCGACGAGGCGTTCAGAGAGTTGGAAGTCAAAATTATAAGCAGCAAGCTGGAGATGCCTGTCATGCTGCTGCTGAGAGATGTAGCTCAACTCCTCGAGAACGTTGCTGACAAAGCAGAAGACGTCTCAGATGCCGCACGCATACTTTCCTTCGCCATTTGACAGCGTGGATAAGAATGACTAAGCAGATTCCCGTGGAGCTCATCGACAACTTTCTCGTGGTCTGGGATGCCAAGCAGAGCTCAGAGCTTTACAGAATGGGCTACTACGGCAAGCCTCTCGGGATACCTAAACCGAAGACAGCCGAGTTCGACGCGCCTCTCCTTCTAGACTTGATGGAAGGCCTCTACCTTGCACAACAGAAAGTCATAGAAGTACGGGAAGGCGTCGATAAGACACGAGTCGGGTTAGAGAAGCTAAGACGGAAAGCCCGCAAGCTCTACGACGAATTCGACCTGAGGTATGAGGTCTACCGAGACCTGAAGGAAAACGGCTTCGTCGTCACGCCGGGCATCAAGTTCGGATGCGACTTCGCCGTCTACAAGCATGGACCAGGTGTTGAACATGCGCCGTACATGGTCTCTGTGAGAAGGGGCGAAGAAGACATGACAGCAACGGACATTATTAAGGCTGGACGACTCGCCACGACAGTACGTAAGAGGTTCATCGTGGCAATTCCTGACCTTGAGACAGGAAAGACTCAATACCTGATTTTCAAGTGGTTTAAGGCGTAGATGCACACAGTCACTCGGGCGTCTCTATGACAGAAGTAGCGCTGGTTAAGGGACCAAGAGAAGTCGGAACCGTTACTGAAGCTGTGAAGCTGGCCGGTGGGCTAGAGGGCATAGCTGAAAATTACAGACGGGCTTTGATAAAGGTAAATTTCATCTCAACTAAAACATACGAGACAGGAGTGACCACCGACCCCTTGGTCGTGGAAGGCTTAATCCACGAAGCCAGCAAGGTTTTCGACGAAGTTATCGTTGCAGAGTCGGACGCCAGCATGACGAATGCAGACGAGGCCTGCAAGGCTACGGGCATGAAGGAGGTTTGTGACAGAAGCGGAGTCACATTCCTTAACCTTAGACGGGAGAGAGACCGAGTCAGGCTACCCATACGTCAGGGAGAGACGCTTAAGGAGATAGAAGTACCAAGAATAGTCACGGAGTCGGCTATAATCAACGCGGCAAAGTTGAAAACGCACAGTGCCACGGGAGTATCGCTCGGGATGAAGAACATGTTCGGCCTGTTACCAGAGAAGATGAAGTTCAAATACCACCTAAGAAACATCAACAAGGTCATTGTAGACATAAACACTGTGCTGAAACCAAACGTCACAATGATAGATGGTTTCTACGCCCTCGAAGGACCGGGTCCAAGCCAAGGAACCCCCGTAAGAATGGACCTGCTCATTGCGGGCATAGATGTGGTAGCGGTTGACGCGACGGCTTGCCGCGTCATGGGCATCGACCCAGCCGACATATACCATGTAAGACGGGCTTACGAGAAGGGATTCGGCGAAATCGACGAGGCAAAGATAAACGTTCTGGGCGCGAAAGTGGACGAAGTCAGAAGACCCTTCAGGCGAAGGTGAGAAACCCTTAAAAGAACCCGAACGAGAATACCCTTCACGAAGGATGTGAATAGAAGATGCCAACTCACGGTTCACTCTCCAAGGCAGGGAAAGTGCGTAGTCAAACCCCTAAGATGCAGCCTACCCCGAAGAAGAGCGCTGCTCCAAGGATGAGGGCGCGAAGGAATTTTGAGAAACGCATAATCCTGCAAAGAAAGTCGGGACAAAACTGGATGCACTAAGCGGCGCGCAAACCTTTAAACACGCAAGACACACTTTTCACTATGTTCCACGCCGATTTGATTCTATTCAACGGCAACATAGTCACATTGGATTCTGAGCAACCCAGAGCTCAAGCGGTGGCAATAAAGAACGGAAGATTCGTCGTAACGGGCTCCAACGAACAAGCCCTTGGCTATACAGGCAAAGGCACCGTCAGGATCGACCTAAAGGGCAAGACAATAGTGCCAGGCTTCATCGACACACACATGCACGGCGGCTCCCTTGGGCGATGCCTGTCACAGGTCAACCTGCGAGACGCGAAGTCGATAAAGGAGATCCAAAAGAGACTTGGGCAACGAGCTAGGAAGACTCCCAAGGGAGAATGGATAATAGGTCGCGGATGGGACCAAGAAAAATTCGCGGAACGCCGATTTCCCTCACGCTTCGACTTGGACAAGACCGTGCCCAACAACCCAGTGCTCCTAGTGAGAGTATGCGGTCATCTCGGAGTGGTCAACTCAGAAGCCCTGCGACTGGGGGCAATCACAGGTAAGACGAAGGCTCCCGAAGGAGGATGCATCGATAGGGACGAAACAGGCGTGCCCAATGGGATTCTGCGGGAGAACGCCCTCGACCTAGTTTATGACCTTTTGCCCACGCAGAGCGTGGAACAAGAAACCCAGGCCTGTCTGCTGGCTTGCAGGGAAATGGTCGAAGAGGGCATAACCACAGCACACTGGATAGTATCCTCGCCCAAAGAGATGCGGGCACTCCAGAAACTTGAGGGGCAGAAAGTGCTCCCCTTGCGCATCTACGTGCTCATACCCATCGAGTGGCTCAACAACCTTGAAGAGCTGGGACTGTCGACGGGCTTCGGCGATGACATGCTGAAACTCGGAAGCCTCAAAATCCTCCTCGACGGCTCTCTGGGAGCAAGAACCGCCGCGCTGAACAAGCCCTACAATGATGCACCAGACACTGCAGGAATGACGCTCTACTCGCGAAGGCAACTGAAGGCTTTCGTGGAGAAAGCGCACGCGTTGGGCTTCCAGCTGGCCATACACGCAATAGGCGACAAGGCAATTGGAACAGCCTTGGACGCCTTGGACAGAGCCATCAAGAAGACGCCCCGGAGAAACCATCGTCATCGCCTGGAACACGTCTCTGTCCTCAACCCGAGGCTGATCGACAAGATAAGAAAGCTAGGAATCATAGCCTCTGTCCAGCCGCACTTCATAATCTCCGATTTCTGGATAGCAGATCGACTGGGAAAGACTAGAAGCAAGGGGGCTTATGCCTTTAAGAGCCTCCTGAAAGCCCGAGTGAAGGTGATGGCAGGCTCCGATGCTCCAGTCGAGCCAGTCAGCCCCATCCTAGGCATCCACGCAGCAGTAGCTAGAGAAACAAACATCCAAGAAAGGTTAACCTTCGACGAGGCTCTGAGAATGTATACAAGAAACGCCGCCTACGGCTCCTTCGAAGAACATTCGAAGGGCACGATAGCGGTGGGCAAACTTGCGGATTTGGCTGTGCTCTCCCATGATCCTTACAAGACCAACCTTGAAAAGCTCGAGAAAATCAAGGTCGAGATGACAATCGTAAGCGGCAGCATAGTCTACACCAGAGGACAATAACCGGCTACATTTTTATCCCACAGATAAATGCATACTAAAACGACAATGCAATGAGCAAAGAAGCCTGCCGAGAGATTATCGATTTCCTGATGCGTCTCAAGAAGCCGAAGAGAGAGGACATTGACCTAGCAAAAATCAGAGTCGCAGGAAAACACGGATTGACTACCATCATTCCCAACTCCCTGCTGATACGATACCTGAAGCCAAACGAAAGACAAAGGCTTCTCCCGCTACTCAGAAGAAAGGTAACACGTGCAATTTCAGGCGTCACAGTAATCGCGGCCATGACCAAGCCTTGGCCGTGTCCCCATGGGCAACCCTGCGCGTACTGCCCAGGAGGACCGTCGCAGGGGGCGCCGCAAAGCTACACTGGACATGAACCTGCCGCAATGCGTGGGATACAGAACCAGTATGATCCCTGTATGCAAGTCGTGAACCGTATGAGGCAGTTGAAGGCGATCGGTCACGCCGTCGACAAGGTGGAGCTGATAATAATGGGCGGCACCTTCCCGTGTACGCCTTCAGAATATCAGGAGGGCTTTGTCAAGGGATGCTTAGACGCGTTGGTGGGAGTGAATACAAGAACCTTAGCGGAAGCTAAGAGGCGGGCTGAGACGAGCAAGGTTCGCAACGTGGGCATCACGGTGGAGACCCGCCCGGACTGGGCGAAGAGCGAGCACGTAGATCACATGCTGTCCATGGGTGTTACCCGCGTGGAGCTCGGAGTGCAGAACGTCTACAACGACATTTACCGCCTCGTGAAACGGGGACACACGGTGAAAGACGTAGTAGACGCGACGAGGGTCTTAAAGGACGCGGGGTTGAAGGTGGGGTACCACCTCATGCCAGGGCTGCCTGGGACTAGCTTTGAGAGGGACTTGAAGGGCTTCCGAAGAATCTTCACAAGCTCAGACTTCAAGCCAGATATGATTAAGATTTACCCGTGTCTCGTTTTGAAGGGCACAAAGACGTATGACTGGTGGAAAAGCGACGAGTACAGGCCGTACTCAACAGAAGAAGCAGCGACGCTCGTGGCGGAGGTTAAGAAGATCGTCCCACCGTGGATACGCATAATGCGGGTTCAGAGGGATATACCCGCCCGTTTAGTGGAGGCAGGCGTCAAGAAGAGCAACCTTAGACAACTTGCAGTCAAGAAACTGGAAGACGCAGGGCGAAGGTGCAGATGCATAAGATGTCGCGAGGTGGGGCACCGACGGCTCAAAGATGGAGTGAAGCCTGACCGTGAAAACGTCAAGATACTTCAACACACAGAGAAGGCGTCTGAAGGGGTCGATGTATTCGTCTCCGCGGAAGACCCTGTGAATGATGTTCTGGTCGGGTATTTGCGCCTTCGGATACCCTCGGAGGAGGCGCACCGACTGGAAATGCGAAGGGAACCTGCTGCCATCGTTCGGGAGCTTCACGTATATGGTTCTCTAGTCCCGGTTGGATTGCACAGCGCTAAGGCATGGCAGCATAAGGGTTACGGTGCTGCCTTGCTTTCTGAAGCTGAACGGATATCGCTGGAAGACTATGAACGAAAAAAAGTAGTTGTCACAAGCGCCCTTGGAACCAAACTATACTACCGGCGGTTTGGATACGATAACGATGGTCCTTATGTTTCTAAGCTCGTATCATGATTGTGTTTCACGTTGAAGGTCTTCTGACTCGTCAGCGTGTATGCGCGCGGTTAGAAAAGCAAATCCAAATAACCGAGATGCATCCAAAATGTGTAATTGTGTGGTAGCGGGAAGATGAATTTGAATGAAGGGTTTCCGGGTTACAGAGGCGAGGCGCTGAAGTTTCTGAAAGCAGCAGGGGCAGAGGTAGGAGACGTGATTCGTGTTGTGAAGGCAGGGGAAACATATGAAGGCGTGCTCATCCCGCGCTCAGAGTTCGGGGACGATAAGCACATAGTGATAAAACTGCGAAACGGCTACAACGTCGGAGTCTCAGTTACCCCAGAAACCCGCATTCAGAAGGTAGGAGAAGGCGAGAAACCCATGTTCTCGACGCCGCCGATGCCTAGACAGAAATCAACTCTTCCTAGAGTCATCATCCTCAGCACAGGCGGAACTATCGCAAGCAGAGTCGACTACAGAACGGGAGGCGTGAGACCTGCACTTTCAGCAAGCGACCTCTACAGCGTTGTTCCTGAACTTGCCCACGTAGCCACCATTGAGACTGAAATCCTCTTCAGCATCTTCAGCGAAAACATAAACCCGCAGCACTGGTCTCAGATTGCACAGAGAGTTGCCGATTACGTGGCAACTGGTGTTGACGGAGTCGTCGTGGCTCACGGGACAGACACGATGGGGTACACTGCGGCAGCCCTGAGCTTCGCACTCCGGAACCTGCCTGTGCCCGTCATCATTGTCGGCTCCCAACGCTCTGCCGACAGACCGAGCTCTGACGCGGCGACGAACCTAATCGGTGCCGTAAAAGCTGCTGCAGAGGCGCCCTTTGCAGAGGTTGTAGTCGCCATGCATGAGTCAATCTCTGACAAGGCGATAGTCTTCCACAGAGGAACAAAGGTCAGAAAATGCCACACAAGCCGACGAGACGCTTTCAAGTCGATAAACACAGTGCCTTTAGCGAGGCTTGATGACAAGCTTAGGATGCTTACTCAGAGTTTCTCCAAGCGAAATGCCGAGAGAAAAACTACGGTGAAACCTGCTTTTGAGGAAAGAGTCGCTCTTCTGAAGTTCTATCCAGGTATCGACGCTGGAGCCATAGAGTGGCACGTGAACAACGGGGTCAGGGGCATCATCTTTGAAGGAACAGGACTGGGACATGTCGGAAGTCACGTTTTCTCAGCTTTGAAAAAGGCCGTCGCAGAGAAAGTCATAGTCGGCATGACTTCGCAGTGCATATGGGGACGCGTGAACATGAACGTCTACGATACGGGTAGAGATCTCCTAGAAATCGGGGTAATCCCGCTGGGAGACATGCTGCCAGAAACTGCTCTGGTGAAGACCATGTGGGCTCTTGGACAGACAAAAGACCACGAAGAAGCAAAGCAGATGCTCACGGAAAACTTTGCCGATGAGCTGAGTGAACGGACTGTTTACGAAGAAGACTGGGAAAAGTGAGGGGCGGGCAGTGGCCACAGACTACAAGAGCGTCGGGCTGAAAGTAGGCTTAGAAGTACACCAGCAACTCAACTCCGACAATAAGCTCTTTTGCCACTGCAAAGCAGACCTCTTCAGAGAAGAACCCACCATCACCTTCATGCGTCGACTTCGGCCAACCCAGAGCGAGCTGGGGCAGATAGACCCTGCTGCTGTCTTCGAATTCCAGAAGGGCATCCGTCTTCTCTACGAAGCCGATGCTAACACGTCGTGCCTAGTGGAGATGGATGAAGAACCGCCCCACGACTTGAACCGTAATGCTCTGGAATCAGCTCTTCTCATCTCGCTCATGCTGAAAGCCGTTCCCGTGGACGAGGTTCACGTAATGCGTAAAACAGTGATTGATGGCTCGAACACAACAGGCTTCCAGCGCACCTGTGTGGTGGCCTTCAACGGCAAGGTGGAGATAGGGGAGAAGACTGTGCCGATTCAACATGTCGGCTTGGAAGAAGACGCGGCACGTAAGATGGGCGAAGAAGGCAACCTGCTTAGATACCGCGTCGACCGCCTCTGCATCCCCCTTGTAGAAGTCGCAACTGCCCCCGTCATCCACACGCCCCAGGAGGCAGGAGAAGTAGCCCTAGCAGTAGGGAGGATTTTGAGAGCGACTGGTAGAGTGAAGAGGGGACTGGGGACGATACGACAGGACCTGAACATCTCAATCAGGCACGGTGCACTCATAGAGATCAAGGGCGTGCAGGAACTCGAACTCGTATCAGTAGCAGTCGAGAATGAAGTTCAGCGGCAACTCAGACTCTTACAAATAACCAAGGAGCTGAGAAAAAGAGGCGTCAAAGAAAACGACGTAGAAGAGAACTTCTTGGACGTCACAGACATGTTCGCTAACACGAAGTGCAAAGTGGTTCACTCCGCTGTAGAACGAGGCAAACGAGTCATGGCGGTGAGACTGCCATCCTTCGGGGGGCTCTTGAAGACCGAACTCATGCCCGATGTTCGACTGGGAACCGAGATGGCGGACAGAGCACGGTTCTGGGGAAGAGTCGGAGGAATCTTCCATACCGACGAGTTGCCTGCCTACGGAATCACCGCTGAAGAAGTCGACAAGCTAAACCGTGCTACGAAGGCGAGGCAGGAAGACGTAGTAGTCTTTGTTGCGGACACCTTGGAAAACGCTTCAGACGCTCTGAAAGCCGTGGTTGAGAGGGCCAGAGAAGCCACGAACAGAGTGCCATCCGAGACTCGTGCGGCAAGATCTGACGGAACAACGCGTTATATGCGTCCCCGACCGGGCGCCGCACGTATGTACCCCGAGACCGATGTGCCTCCAATCCGAATAGGTGTAAACCACGTGCAGAGGCTACTTGCGTCTATGCCTGAGATGCCGGATCAGAAGATTGAGCGCTTTGTACGCGCCTACGGGCTGAACAAGAAGTTGGTGAAGCAAGTAGTTGACTCGGAGTTCAGCCAGCTGTTAGAAGTCGCGGTGAAGGACAGTGGAGCGTCACCCACCCTTGTTGCTGTGGTTCTGACCGAGACTTTGAAAGCTTTGAAGCGTGAAGGAGTAGGGGTGGCAAACGTATCCGATCAGCAGTTTCTCGAGCTCTTCCGTCTTGTAGGTCGAGGAGACGTGGCAAAGGAGGCTGTTTCTGAGGTGATTTCGTGGCTGTCAAAACATGAGGGAAAAACAGCGTCTGAGGCGGTTGAAGCGTTGAGTTTAGGACTGCTTGCACGAAACGAGTTAGAGAAGGTTGTTGACGGTGTAATGAAGGAAAACAAACGCCTCCTTGCTCAACGTGGAGACAAAGCTTTCAGCCTTCTTATGGGTCTGGTGATGAAGAAAGTGCGAGGCCGGGCTAAAGCTGAGCAGGTTACCGAGCTGGTGAAGGAAAAACTCGGGGAACTGGGAGAATGGGGCTGAAGGTCTTAGGAGTCCATCTCGCCGACGCCTAAGAGCTGCTTCAGCGACTTGACTTCTTCTCTCAGCATGCCGATTTCGCTCTCCAAGGCGTTGGCCTTGGCTTCAGCCATCTTCTTCAACTCGTCAATCTCAATCAGAAGGTTTGCACGTTCGGATCCCAACGTTTTGAGCTTCTCTCGCAGGTTCTTAAGCGTATTCACGAATTCTCCCTCGATTCCTTTAATCTTTTCTGCCATTCCTTTTATGCTTAACTCTTCTCGCTTGTCGCTCTTCACTGAAGCGCGAAACTTGTGTCCACAACCGGGGCATTCGAATATTCCGAAGACAACTTCGCCGCCCCCAGGCTTTGAGGTCTTGCGCAACATAGACCAGGTCCTAGTTGGAGCTTCTACATCGGTTGCGCATTTTGGACACGTGACCAAACTTTGATCTCCAACATCGATTAGGTGTTCTATGCTAAAATGCTTTGTCATGGAAAGCAGAAAAAAGGAAAGGAGGGTAGGGGGCTAGAGGCTCATAACGAAGGATAAACGATCGACGAGTTCCTTGTACCGGTTTCTGATGGTGACCTCGGTCACTTGTGCGATCTCTGCAATTTCCCTCTGCGTCTTCCTCTCTCCAGTCAACACGGACGCTATGTAGCTTGCAGCAGCTGCGATGCCCGTTGGACCCCTTCCAGATGTTAGACGCATGTCTTTCGCAGTCGCCAAAATCTTGTGGGCTATTTCCTCAACCTTACCTTGCATGGTCAGCTGGTTCGAGAATTTCGTGATGTATTGGCTGGGCTTGAGTGGGGGAATCGTGTAGTCTAGCTCTTTTATGAGGAAACGGTAGCTGCGACCAACCTCTTTCTTGTTGATGTTGGAGGCTTGAGCAATTTCCTCCAATGTTCTGGGGAGACCGCATTGTCTGCACGCAACGTACAATGCGGCAGCAGTGACGCCTTGAATAGACCGTCCACGAATAAGACGTTCCTTCACAGCTTTGCGATAAATCACCGAAGCCGTTTCGAGAATATTCTTTGGCAAACTTAGAGCGTTCGCGATTTTGCTGATTTCGGATAAAGCGTAGGCTAAGTTGCGTTCGGTAGCGTCAGAGACGCGAATGCGACGTTGCCATTTCCTGAGACGATAGACCTGTGCCTTCTGTCCAGGTGACAAACGCTTGCCATAGACATCGCGGTCGTGCCAGTCGATCATTGTGGACAAGCCTTTGTCATGTATCGTGTACGTGAGGGGTGCTCCGACCCGCGTTCTCTTTGCCCGTTGTTCGTCGTCGAAAGCCCGCCATTCAGGACCTCTGTCTTGGAGTTTTGCGGCGATGACAATCCCACAATCCATACAGACGATCTCGGCAGTTTCATAATCACGTATCAGACGGTCGCCTCCGCATTCGGGGCATTTCTGAACCTTAAGCGGTTGCGTGGAAGCAGTGGTTGTCGAGCTTCCTTCATCTTCCATAATTTCTCTTCTCCTTTCTCCCGACCGAGGGAACTGTATAAAGCGTCTTTTTGATGAAGCGTTGCGGCTCAGGTATCCTTGGTTTCACCGTGATGTACGGCGAGGAGACGGGGCCGATTATGTCGAAGACTGAACCTACGGCTTTCAAGTTCTCGTCCACAACAGTATCGCCGATCTTTGGCAGAGTTTCAGCCTTCAGGACCAAATTCCGACTCGAACTCATGTGAAGCACGTAGCCTAGACGCTTCAACTTGCGGTTCCCCTCGTAAAAGGACAAAACACTCACAAACTCCGCGATATTTAAACCTTGTGTAACCGAAAAATTTAAAAAGAGTAAAATCAGCCGAAAAACGGGACAAAACAGTAAATAGAAGCAGAAACAGTCCTGTTCAATTTCGAGTGTGGTCGCCGTCTGTGTAACTCTGAAATATCATCGCGTCAAACAAATACCTTTTCATCATCCGGCAAGAAAATAGAAATACAGAAGAGCAAAATAAACATAATGTCTGAGGAGGAAAAGAGCGTGCGAAAACAGCAGAAAACGATTCTTTGGCCAGCCTACTTTGACGTTTCAAAAACGAGAAAGGAGGGACGAAGAGTGCCAAGAAACATCGCGGTACTCAACCCAAACGTGGCAGAACTCCAGAAAGTGGCGGAAAGGCTAGGGATGAAACCTGAGGTCGATGCGGAGGCTGCCCATCCGCTGACTCATTGGCGAAAGAGTGGACGCCTCTGGGTGCAGCGAAAAGGGACGAAAACCCAGACTCTTATGAAGATCGCTAAGGAACTATCGGCGCTTCGCCAAAAACAAGTACGAACCGCGTCCGCTTAAGCAGGTTAGGATTCTTTTTCTCTAGTTTCGACAACAGCGTTTACTATACCATGCTGCCCTGGACGTGAAGTCACCCGTGCGGGTCCCACGCTCGTTTCTATCAATGTTCCCTTCGTGAGTACGCCGCGTCTATCATAATCAATGTTGGCAGGGTTTCGCACGACCCGCAGAATCTGAGCCTTCTCGGTTTTTCCCGTCGCGGGGTCGGATACCGCTGCTTGGTTTTCGCTGAAAGCGCGAACTTTGAGACTTGCTCCTCGTCCGTGGACTATCTTCAGCTTTCGTTCACCCACCGAGCTCTCAGTTGGAAAGGAGCCTCTTTCGAAGCGGCGTTTCTTGCGATGGGCACGTTTACGACCGCCTGAAAGCTTCTTCTTATGCGAATCGCCATGCCAAACGGACAATGCAACATCTCCGCGGAAACTTCATGAGACTAACGAACGTCGACATATAAGCTTAACGCTGAAACCCCTCAGCCTCTTCAAGCTTGCCTTCGTCGAACCCGAATGTTTTCTTGAGCTGCCGTTTCATGGCACGTAGGTCGTAGCTCAAGCCGAAGTAGTCGGCGAAGAGCTGAGTGGTTCGCAGAACTTTGGTGTGCCCTACACGCTCCCTCATGATTAAGCCCAGTTCTTCCAGCTGTTTTAGATGGCCGTAGACGTGACTGCCTCGAACGTTCAGGACCTGTCGCTGGGGAACAGGCTGCCTGAAGGCTATGTAGGAAAGCGTTTTCAGCGGCCCGGTCGTTAAGAGGGGGCGCAAGGCAAGTCTCTGGACATGTGGGGAGTACTCTGTTCTCAGCTGCATAACGAAACGTTCGTCTTCCAATTCCAGTATTTCCAAGCATGTGTCTCGGTTCTCGTATTCCTGTTTAAGCGTACGCGCAAGTTGCTGAACAACGTTGGGAGAGCGCGTTTTGATCACGGAGGCGAGGGTTTTCTGGTCTAAAGGTCTGCCCGCGACGTATAATGCGGCCTCTATCAAGGCCAATCGTCGTTTCTGCTTGATCGTCTCCGGCAAAGGGGCAGTTTTAGGCAAGGTCTGTTCTGTTTCCCTCTGCAACTGCATCGCCTCTCACGGAAATGTAGATCTCGCCGAACTCTTCCTCCTGCCACAGCCAAATTCTTCGTCTCTGCGCCAGGAAGAGAAGAAGGATGAACGTGCGGATCGTTTCAAGCTTATTCCGCCCCAAGACAAGGTTGGTGAACGTCAACAGGGGCTTTCCCTCTGAGAGTTTGAGCATTTCGTCATACAGATGCTCCATGAGGGTTTCGATTTCCATCAAGTAGCGGTCTATTTCGGGCAGAATATCGAAGGGGGGCGGGAGGATGGGCTCTATGCGAGGCTTCAGAGGGAGCAGTTTCTCACCCTTCAAGACTGAATCCAAAGCCTCCAACAACTGCTCTACAGTAGTCGAAGTCAACTCGTACCGCAGTGGAAGGAAAATCGGCGGTGGAATAAAGTCGGCTGGAAGCTTAGGCACAGCAGGCGGCTCCTCAAGCTTCAACAGGAGCCTCGACTTCATCAGGTAGATGAAAGCAGACGAGTCTAGTGCTACGCCTGAGGCGCGGAAGTCAACTTCCCCGTGCTTCTGCATTTCCTCGAGGAAAGAGGTGAGCAAGAAGGATATGTTGACGTTCCAAGGTTTCACTTTTTCCAACTTGTGAATTTCAAAGAGTATGTTCCACGGCGGCTGCAGGTAGAAGGGCTTCCTCACTGACACTACGCATTAGCCTCCGTGAACGTGGCGGACACAACGCTCGAGATTCCGTTGCGATCGTAGACCCCATACACCTTCTGAGCCCGGTTAACCATCTCAGGCTTCAATGTAACGGCTATGAACTGAGATTCTTCGGATTCTTCAGCCAGAAGCTCTCCAAGCTTGGCCACGTGAAAGGCGTCTAGGTGGGCGTCGACTTCGTCGAGGATGTAGAAGACGGCAGGTGTGAGCTCTTGGATGGCTAACAGAAACGCGACAGCAGACACTGACCTTTCTCCTCCGCTGACTCCGCTGGCCAGAAGGGGTAGCTTACCTGGAAACTGAACGATCATGTCGATGCCTCCTGCGAACGGCTCCTCAGGATTATCAAGCTTCAGCTCCGCGTTGCCGCCGCCCGTTAGCTTCGTGAAGTATTTTCCCAAGTTGTTGTTTATCTTATCAAAGGCTTCCATGAAGACTGAGCGCTTTTTGCGTTCAACCTCGTCCATGAAGGCTACTATCGACTGTTTCTCCCGTTCCAGTTCATTCATGCGCAGTGACAGTTCCTTGTAGCGGGAGATTTGGTCAGCGTAATGCGAGAGGGCTAGCTGGTTAACTGCGCCTAAGCGCTCAAGCTCGAACCTCATCATCTTCAATGAGGTCTCCGCCTCTTCAAGCTGCTTCGGTGTGATGGAAAGGGGGTCTTCATAGCCAAGCTCTCTCAGCTGCCTCTTAAAGTTGTCCAACTCCAGCTGCAACGTTTGAAGAGAGAGTTGAAGCTGGTTGTACAAGCGTTCAGCGTGCTCGTATTCACTGTCTACTTTCTTTAACTCCTTGTCTATATCGTCGATTTGCACTGTGAACTTCTTGGCTTCTTCTCTAGCGCTGAGGACTGTTTTGGAAAGCTCCACTCGAGATTTTTCAAGGGTCAAAAGCTCCTCCTTCAGCTGTTCCCTTTCCTCTAACGCCTCGCCTACCTCTTTCTCGACTATTGAAAGCTGCTTCTCTACCTTTCTAAGCTGAATCGTGAGGTTCTCGTAGCCCAGCCTCAAAACGTTGTCATACTTAGACTGCAGAGTGGAATGCTCTGTTTCGAGGCTGCCTAGGTTTTGTCGGAGTGTTATTATGCTGTCAGCCAATCTGTCCCGCTGAACCTCCAGTTCTTGAATATATGTCAGGTCTGTTTTAAGCCGCAGCTCAGCCAACCTGCTGCGAAGTACCTGCATTTCCTTCCGGATACTGTGACGCTGAGCTTTCTGAAGCCCAGTTTCCGTAGTCTCCTTCTCAAGCTTTGCCCGCACACCTTGGATGTACCAATCTATGCGCCTCATGTTCCGCCTCGTAAGCTTGAAGCTCCTCTTCACCCTGGCGATCTCGGTCTCAAGCGTGCCGATCGCTTCGGAAAGGCGTGTTATCTCATTCCTCGTTCGCTGAATCTCTTCTTCGAAGAATGAGACGTCTTTTCCTCTCTTAGTCAGATGTTCATGTAGAGCTCTAACAGCCTCATCCAAACTTTTGAGGGCAGTCTCGCTGGGTATTATCGTGGAGAAATCTATGGGTGCACGGAAAAAGCCGCTTTCAAGCCCCCCACCGGCTTCGTAAACGTCTCCCTCTACGGTAACGCTTCGGAAGCCTTTGCGACAGGCGTCCAGCGCGGCCTTATCGTTCGTGGCAACTAGCGTGTCGCCGAAGACAAAGTCAACTGCCGGCCCATGTTCTCTCTCACACTTTACAAACGCCGTCGCCCGACCTTCCACGTCTCTTATCTCGGGAAAACTTACAGGCTTCCTTGCCAGACCTTTCAGTGGAATAATCCTGACTCTTCCGAGTCTTAGGCGTCTCAGCGTTTCAGCACAAGTAAACGCGGAGTCGAAATCCCGCACGACGAGGGCCTCAAGCCAGTCTGCCCCAGCCGCCTCTAGGGCTTGCTTGTAGCGTCCCTCAATCTTGATTAACCTTTTCAGGCGTCCATAGACTCCTGAGATTACGCCGAGTTCGCTCAACTCCTCAATGTTTCTCAGAGCGTTTTCTTCCGCGGCCACTGTCTCGGCCAGTTCTCGCTGTGTGGCGAACTCTACGACAGCCTCGCGTGCTGTTCCGGCGATTCTATCCGCTTCGTCAATCTCTCGCTCGATTGCTTCTTTCTGCAGGGCTTTCCGCTCGAGAGATTTCTGCTGCTCGGTAAGCTGTTTCTTCTGCTCCTTCTGGATACCGTTTAAGTCGTTCAGCGACTTTTCTAGCTCTTCCAAAGAAGTAGCGAATCGTTGCCTCCGATTTTTCAAGTCAGTCAATCTGTGGAGGAGAACCTTCTTTGAGGTTTGTTTCTGAGCATAATCTGCTTTTAACTCAGCCAGCTCTTGGTAGAGCTTGTCTAGGTGCTGTTCACATTCTCGGATTTCTCGGCTATTTTCTCCGATGCTTTCCCAAAGGTGTTTAGTTTCTGTGGCGAGAGCGTCATGTTTTGCCTGTTGGTCTTCCACTTCCTTCAGCAGTTTTTCCCTCTTTCTCTTCAGCTGCTCAGTTGTTTTTCGATTCTCTGCTATTTCTCTATGCATCGAGTCGTGTTGTTGAGCATTGTTATCTCTGACCTTCTGCAAGCCTTCAAACGTCATGTTGCCGGCACTGATCTTTGTGGAGAGCTCGGTCAGCCGTGATTTCAAATCGCCAATCTTTATCTGGACTTGGAGGACTCGGGTACCGCCTTCTTCCACCATGTCGGAACTGAGCCGCCTCCACTCGCTCTCGATGGAGTGGCGATTCTCCCGCATTCTATCCCGCACTTGTCGCAGGTTGTCAACTTTGCCCCGTGCCTCGGCTAGTCGCGCAGAGGTCTCTGTCATCTTGTCTGCCCTGAGTGCAGTTAGGTGGGAGAGCCGCATAGCCTCGAACCGATTAATCTCGTTCTGTATGTAGGTGTAGCGAAGCAGCTCGTTTCTTTCCCGTTCAAGGTCGTCGACCCGCTTCTGCACCTCGTCGATTCTTCCCATAGCGGTCCGAATTGAGATCTCGGCCGCTCGAAGCTTATCATCGGCCTCTGCCTTCTCCGCGTCATATTGGGCTATGCCTACCAGGTCCTCGATGATTCTTCTGCGTTCACTCGAAGAAATGTCTGTCATGCGGGTAATCGTGCCCTGCAAGATAATGTTATGACTTGTGGAGGTAATCCCGGCCATGGACAGCATGTTGCCGATATTGGCCCGGGATATTCTGCGTCCGTTGAGACGGTAGACGCACTGGCCGTTCCTGAACACTTCTCTGGACACCGTCACGGTGCCTGTCTCGATAGGTATGCGACCATCCTTGTTGTCAAACTGGACCACAACTTTGGCTGACTTGGATTTTTCCACTCCAGAGTCGGGTGATCCGTGGAAGATTAGTTTGGGGAGGTTCTCGGCGCGCATTCTCCTGGAGCTGAGTTCGCCGAGGACGAAAAGGAGGGCGTCGACGATGTTAGTCTTTCCGCTGCCGTTGGGTCCGGTGATGACTGTGAATCCTTTGTCGAGGGTGACGGCGACTTGTTTAGGTCCGAAGGATTTGAAGCCCTTCAACTCGATTCTCTTGATGTGGGGCATCTTCTGTGGGTCGCTCCGTCAACCTGCGGGTTGTACAGCATCTTCTATAGGATGCTTCTATAAATAACTTAAAGGTTTTTTAAACAGGTAAGTCTAACTTTTTTGTGTTCGGCGACATTTCTCTGCCAGCTTCTTGACGAACTCTTTCACTTTCGGCTCTTCCCCGTGGATCAGAACGTAGCCGTCTTGCAGGTTATGCTGTAACCCCAACTCGTCTGCCAATCGTTCCACGTCCTCTTGGACAAGGTCGTCTGAGGGCAGGATTCGTATCCAATGTTCACTTCTGGGGATCCCTGCGATGAATTGTGAAGCTGGCTTGTCAGTTTCAGGTTCTTTTTCTATCCGGGCCGCGTCGAGTTTCTTAAGCCATATGTCGATGAAGCTGGAGCCGAATTTCTCCTCGGATAGGTTGATCAGGTTGGATTCGACGTCCAGCAGGTAATTCTCAATCGCGAGGACCGGGTCCACGTTCTTGGTGTCTGCCTTGTAAACGTTTATCATGGTCTTTGCCGAGCGCAGAGAGCTCATGATGGTGGCTGGAATCGGAGTTTTTCGCTTCCGGAGGTCGGTTATGAGGTTCTCGAGGGTTTGCCACCATTGTTCATAGCCCATCTTTCTTTTCCTGCCTTGATACCGCGTGTAAGAGTTATGGATGCTTGTTAGATAAGTATTTATTGAAAAAGGGCTCCCATTGTTTCGAAAGGGGCATTTCAGCGCTGAGTGATTAAGCCGGGGTAGCCTAGCCTGGTATGGGCGCCAGACTCATAATCTGGAGAACACGCGGGCCACACGCCCAACGTCCAGACGTCGCGGGCTCGAATCCCGCCCCCGGCACCAACTTTCCGAGTTGTTCATCTTATTGGCAACTTTACAGCGGTGTCTAGGCAGGTGAAAGATTTAACAAAAGGTTTAAGCTGTTTGCGTGTTGATTTTGAGTGAGCGCTGTGCCCCGGTAGCTCAGTGGCTAGAGCGATAGCCTTGTAAGCTGTAGGTCGCGGGTTCGAATCCCGCTCGGGGCTCCTATTCGTCGAGGCACAGAAGGATATCGACTGCTTTCTCCACAAATCGTGTGCATTTCTCGTCGAAGACTTTGCGCTCCCGCGCCTCCTTGAGCTGCTGAGGGTCTGTTAGGTCGTAACCTATGAGTTCTCGGCAGTACGGTGTGCCGAATTGACGGGTGAATTGTTCGTAGAAGCGTTGGGCTTGCGCGGCGGCCGTTTCACGTTTTTCCATGCCCAGTTCGTTGGTTCCGTGTTTGAGGCCGATTGCCATGATGGCGCCTGTTAGTGCGCCGCAGAGGTTGCCGCATCTTCCGATTCCTCCGCCGAAGGCCGAGGCGATTTTTGGAATGAGCTCGTTAGGTTTGTTGCCGTAATGTTCGTGCATGGTGAGGAGGACGCTTTGGGCGCAGTTATAGCC
>CAYNAW010000017.1:0-27748 GCA_964395545.1 uncultured Candidatus Bathyarchaeia archaeon
AGGGCGGAGAAATCTACGCAGACAACAAACTCATCTACAAGAACGGCAGATTCCTCTCCTAATTGAAAGAGGCAAATGCTCTCCCTACAAGAGCCTGCGCTTCACCAGTTTTCCCAGAATTTCTTCTACCGCAACCTCCGGCGGCATGTCCAACCTCTCGCACTTGAACTCTACAAAGGATGCCTTGCCGCGGTAGTACTCTAACAGTGGCTGGGTCTGTCTCTCATAGACCTCCAGCCTCTCCTTGATGACCTTCGGCGTGTCGTCGATCCGTTGGTACAGTTCGCCGCCACACTTGTCGCAGACTCCCTCCTTCTTAGGCTTGAGGTAGAGAATGTTGTAGACCTCTCCGCAGTTCTTGCAGATTCGCCGGCTCGAAAGACGTTCAATGATCAGCCACTCAGGAACGGATAGCGTGATGACTACATCGACGTTCGTAATTCTGTTCAATGCTCTTGCCTGCTCGAGGGTCCTCGGGAAACCGTCCAATATGAAGCCCTTCTTACAATCATCTCTGGCGATCCGCTTTTTCAGTACTCTAATCACGATGTCATCGGGTACAAGCTCTCCCCGGCTCATGTACTGCCTAACCGTCTCTGCCAGCTTCGTCTTTTCTTTCACTATCTCTCTGAGCATGTCTCCCGTAGCTATCGCGGGCACGCCGAGCTTCAGCTGCAGCCGAGACGCGTATGTCCCCTTTCCCGAGCCTGGAGGACCAAAGATTACCAGTTTCATTCTTTTCCGCTTCCTCAAAGCAGTGCTTAGAGTTTTAGAGAAGTCAGTAGCTCGATAATTAAGCGTTGCTGCAGCAGCATCATCTGCGCGCGTTACTTCTCCAGAAGCCTCGTGAAGATGTCGTGATGCTCTTCTTCGTCTTTTAGAGTTTCCTCAAACGTTCTTCGTGTCGTCGTGTCACTTTCTCAGCTGCTGCTCGTTTCTTCCCTATTTTCTGTACACATAGATCGTGTGGGAAGGGTAGCCGAGCTTGGGGTTTTCGCAGAAGTTCTCAGTCCGGACTGGCTTCCACCCTAAGACTTCGTAGTCATGCGAAACTATCCGCGAACCCTCCTTCAATTCTCTTTCCAGTTTGGGCTTGATTTTGTCGTTTGCGCTTGTGGTGAGGTACAGGAAAACGACGTTTGCCTGTGAAAGGTCAACTCGAAACATGTCTTCTTGTACGATGGTGACCCGGTCTTGTATCCCCAAATCTTGGACGGTCGCGAGGGCTTTCTTCGCCAGGTCTTCCCTCAGCTCGACTCCGACTGACCTCGCTCCGAACTCCTGTGCCGCCATCACGACTGTTCGACCGTCTCCGGCACCCAAATCGTAGAATGTTTCCCCAGGTCTCAACTCCGCGAGTGTGAGCATATGCCTGACGACTTGAAGAGGCGTTGCGACGAAGGGGGCGATGAACAACTCACGATTTCTCCTTCACGAGTGTGGTGAACCATTAGTCATTTAAGGTTTATCGAAGGCAACCAGCCATCTATGCCACGTAAGAGGTCTTCTCTTTAGGCATCGGCTGCCGAGCTTCGCCGCATTTCATGCAGCTTTGCTGACAAAGCTCAAGGTACTTTTCCTCATCCTTCGTCACCATCTCTGCCGCTTGCCTACAGAGCTCACTTTGATCAACGCAGCCTGATTCCTTACACAGCTTTGATATTAGATGACAGCACTGTTGCACGTCTTCGGGCGTGAAGGCAACGCGGTTTGTTCTTACAAGTAGGCATAGCTCCCTTGCCAAGACACAGGTTCGTATGTAGTTGAACCTGCTCAGGGTTTTCTCCCTCAGCATTTGTCTACTCAATTCCAAGCATTTCTACTCCGCTAGTATGCTCTGATTCTAAGCGGGGTCTTTTAACCTTTTAGAAGGTTCAATCGCTACGGCAAATCCACGTTTATGTGGAGCGCTAGACTCCATGCTTTACATATAAGCTTGGACATGAAGGTGTGCAGTTTCCTCAACTAGTCCGGTAGGAACCTCGCTTTCAGAGCCTTGCGTTCAGCTTCGATGACATACTCAAAGAAGCGATCTGTGGTAGGCTTCTCCTTCTTGAGGATTTCCCTAACGTCCTCTGGTTTTACTCGTCGCGCAGAGAGGGCTATCGCTGCGGCTTTCCCAGACGACGAAATCAACTGGGCGGTCGCAGCAGCGTGTTCCTTGATTCTCTCTTCTTCCTTGGTCAGCTTCTCTCCCCTCTTCTCCACGAGTGGTCTCACGTAGTCTTCTTCTCTTCGAAGGAGCCCTAAAGCGTGAGATCCACATCTCGGGCAAGTGGGTTTGTCGGGCAAATCCTTGATGCGTATCATCTCCAAATAGTCCCAGCAGTTAGTGCATACGAACGTTCGAACCTCGTTCAGCAATCGTGCCCTGGCAGATTCGACGAGGATTAGCCGCATCCGCTCGGGCGGAATCAGGTCCGTCTTCATGCTTATGCGCTCTATGCCAACCCTTGCCACCGGAGTCGGCGTCCCTCCAGTCTCGACCTTGACGATTGCCACTTCGCCCCTTCGAAGTTCGCTCACCACTCGGAGAAGCCTCTCTAAGTCCAAGTCCTTCGTGAATGTCTCCTTAAGCGCCTCGTCGTAGATGGCTGTTCCCTCAAAGCTCTTCAACAACTGCTTCAGGCTAACACTGCTGAAATCTGCCCACTTCTTCAAGGCCCCGAACCTTCTCGCCACATGAATCATTCGCCGCTTGAACATCCCGGTTCTCACGGTTGCACTGGTCAGGGCATCACGTATGACCGTGTCCGACATCTGAACAAGTTCCTTCAGAAGGGCTACAACGTTGTCTGCGTTAGCCGTTCCAGAGGCTTGTATGAAGATGCGGTAGGGGTCGTGCTGAGCGGCAACCGTTGAGCCAGTTCGCTCCGACACGAAGTGACCAAGCAGCTGAGCGAGAGCACGGTTTGCCAAGGAGCCGAAGTTCACATGCATGACCACGAGGTCTTCCCAATCTTCAACAGTGATTCGCTTGTCCGTCGGCAGAGGAAAGCCCTCTTTCACCTGATCGAAGGTTTCCTGGAGCGCCCGCAGCACAACGTCTTCCTTCGCAGGATACTTGTGGGCCAACTGGCTGATCACTTCGTCCACAGATTTTCTCTCCTTCATCTGCTGCTCGACGAAGCCCCTCATGCGTCCCACTTCCTGAGAGACCTCGAAAGGCACGGGAATCTCCTCACCCACCCAGCTTGGGATAGCTCCCGTGGGGTCGTCAACAGCCCTCACGTAAATCTTGTCCCCGTACAAGTGGAGTATCTTCCACGGGCTTCCGCGGATGATGAACTTAACGTTCGGTTTACCGTACTCCGCCACGAAGGCTTCGTCTAAGACTCCGATAGCGGTGTCCGACGAATCGTCTACGACGAGATGCTGCTTCTCGACGGGAATCATAGACAAGTTGTCAAAATAATACTCGTACAACGCCTTGCTGCTTCGCGGTCTCAGGACTGTGGCGTCCTCGAAGGAGACCCACGCGAACCTTGGAAACCGGGTGTGCATGTACGTGAGGATTTTCTGCACGTCCTCAACCGTCAAGTCGACGTAAGGATACGCCTTCTGGAAGAGCTCCACGATTTCGCCAAAAAAGAGCCGCCTATTCTTCATCAACGAGCCAGCAATCTGGTGGGCAAGAGCATCATATGGTTTGCTGGGAATGTCCACCGGCTCGAGCTCCTCGTCATACGCCATGCGCCCGATTGCCATGGCCTCCAAAGCGTCGTCTGAATCCATCGTGATTATTACGCCCTTAGCGATGCGCCCAACCCTGTGACCGCTTCGGCCTATGCGCTGAATTAGCCGCGTGACTTGGCGAGGGCTCATGTACTGGATGACTAGGTCAATCCTTCCGACGTCTATACCCAGCTCCAGTGAACTGGTGCAGACGAGCCCCTTCAACTCTCCAGTCTTCAGTCCCCTTTCAGCTGCTATCCGCGAGGGCTTGGCCAAGGAACCATGGTGAATAGACACTGGAAAGTCTATGTCCCATATTTTGAAGCGGCTGGCAAGCACCTCTGAAATCGTGCGAGTGTTCGTGAAGAGCAACACCGAGCGGTGCTTCTCCATGTAGTCCCTGATGATTCGCAGTCGAGCCGCCACTTCTGAGTGAGTATAGAGTGCGGAGGCGAGCTCCGAGTCGTGAGGCGTCGGCTGAGGAAACAGGATTTCTAATTCCATCTCCCGCGCGACAGGCACCTTCACTATTTCTACAGGTCTCTTGTCGCCGACCAGAAACTGCGCCACCTTCTCTGGGCTGCCTATGGTGGCGGATAAACCTATCATCTGAAAATTGTCTCCCACGAGACTCCTCAGCCTCTCCAAGGCTAGGGAGAGTTGGCTACCTCGTTTACTGTCTGCCATCTCGTGAACTTCATCTATGACCACCCATCTGACGTGCTGCAGATGTTGTCTAAGCACCCAGCCTATCAAGATGGCCTGCAGCGTCTCAGGCGTGGTTATCAACACGTCGGGCGGGCTCCTCGATTGCCTTGTCCGCTCCTTGACATCCGTGTCTCCATGACGCACTGCCAACCTTATGTCCAAGTTGTTGCACCACCACTGCAAGCGGTCGAGCAAGTCACGGTTCAACGCTCGCAGCGGGGTCACGTACAAAACTTTGATTCCCGGTCGTCTGTCAGTCATCTGAATGAGCATGTTTAGAATTGGAAGGATCGCTGTCTCTGTCTTGCCCGTCGCAGTGGGCGAGATAAGAAGAACGTTCTTGCCCGCGAGGATTCTCGGTATCGCCTTCTTCTGAGGCTCTGTCGGCGTCTCGAATCCCCGCTCCTCTACAAGCCGCCTGACGGGCTTAACGAAGTGAGCAAAAACGTTCTCCGGTTCAGTCTCCAAGAATGCTCTGCAGCTCCAGACGGAGAAGATAGGTTAAGAGGCTGGTCTAAAAGCGTTCTGGTTTTCCCGCTCAGCCTGTGACAATGCTGCATTTTGAAAGCTTTATTTCCTCAACCTGTGAAAAGGGTAGAGCGAGAAGCGGATAAATTTCATGGGGTTTGGCGAGAAAGTAAAAAATGTGGCGGAAAGCTACAGCCCGAGTGACGTCAGGATAGGTGTTCTAGGCTCGCACTCGGCTCTGGAGATAGGTCACGGAGCGCAGCAAGAGGGCTTCGAAGTCGTCGTGGTCTGTCAGAAGGGGCGCGAGAGAGTCTACACGAGGCATTACCGAAGCCTCTTTAAGCATGCCCTCGTACTCGACAAGTTTGCAGATATTGTCAAAGAGGAAAATCAGGAGACCCTGCGGGAACTGAACACCGTATTTGTCCCGAACAGGTCCTTCTCAGTATACGTGGGATACGACAACATCGAAAACCGCTTCTTAATCCCACTCTTTGGAAATCGACAGATGCTGAGGGCTGAAGAGAGGGACGTGGCTAAGAACCAGTATTACCTGCTTAGGAAGGCCGGCGTCAAAATGCCCGAGATATTCGCCTCTTCGAAGGACATAGATCGCCTGGCGATAGTGAAAGTTCCAGAGAAAGAGAGGAGAATAGAGCGGGCTTTCTTCTACGCCTCTTCGCCAGAAGAATATGCCAAAAGGGCTGAGGAGCGAGTGAAGAAGGGAGTGGTAGCCGAGGAGAGCCTGAGAAAGGCTGTGATAGAGGAGTACATTGTGGGCGCCAAGTTCAACGCTAACTTTTTTTGGTCACCCCTAGACGACGAGGTTGACTTGCTGGGTTTCGACAGGAGGATACAGACCAACATAGACGGCGTCCTCGATTTGCCCGCAGACGAGCAGCTGGAAGCAAAGATAACCGTGCAAAACGTTGAGATAGGACATATGGGTGCCACGATGAGGGAATCACAGCTAGAGAAAATCTTTGCTGCTGGAGATAAATTCGTCAATGCCTGCAAGGTCGAGTACCCACCGGGCATCGTGGGGCTTTTCGCGTTGCAGGGCGCCGTTGACAAAGACCTCGACTTCTGCGTCTTCGACGTCAGCCTCAGAATCCCAGGCTGTCCCTGCGTCGAGCCAACTTCGCCCTACATGAAGTATAAATACGGGATGGAGGTTGGACCTGGAAGAAGAGTCGCTATGGAGATTAAGAAGGCGTTGAAGCAAAAGAGGCTCGGAGAAGTGGTGACTTGATAGACAAGGTGCTGGAGGCTTACGACAAGAGCAAGATAACCGTCGGCACACTCGGCTCGCACTCGGCGCTCAACATATTCAAGGGCGCCAAGGATGAGGGACTGCGGACCGTATGTGTCTGCAGGAAGAACGAAGAGATAGTTTACAAGCGGTTTCCCGTGACCGACGAGATAATCTTAGTGAAGGATTACAGGGAGATTCTCGACGAGCCGGTTCAACAGAGGCTCAGAGAACTCAACACGGTTCTAATTCCCCACGGCTCCTTCAACGCCTACCTGAACCTCGAAGAGGTAACTGACAACCTTCAGGTGCCCATGCTCGGAAACAGACGGCTGCTCCAATGGGAAATCGACCGGGAAAAACAGAACGTTTGGTTGCAGAAAGCTGGTCTGCGACTGCCCAGGACATTCGAAAAGCCAGAGGACATAAAGGGACTGGCAATTGTGAAGTTTCCCGGCGCTAGGGGCGGAAAGGGCTACTTCCTCGTGAGTTCACCCGAGTCTTTCTTCAAAAAGTCTGAAGACATGATTTCGAAGGGTTTCATGAAGAAAGAAGACATAGCGAAGATGCAGCTGCAAGAATATGTTATGGGAGTTACCGTGTACCCGTCCTACTTCCGCTCGTTACTTCGTAATCAGGTTGAGTTGCTGTGCATGGATAGGCGCTACGAGTCATCCATCGACAGCCTCGGGCGCATCCCTGCCGAAGAGCAGATTGAGATGGATAGCCTCAACCCAACCTACACGGTAGTCGGCAATATCCCCATAACCCTGCGTGAATCCCTGCTCTCCGAATACATAAAGATGGGCGACAACGTGGTCAAAGCCTCCGAAGAAATCGCTCCTCCCGGCATCGTAGGGCCTTTCTGCTTGGAAACCATAGCCACAGACGTTCCAGAGATCGTGACGTTCGAGATCTCTGCCAGAATAGTCGCGGGGACAAACGTGGGCATTGGAACGTCGCCATATTCTTACCTGATGTACGGGGAGGGCGTCTACATGGGGCGACGAATCGCTATGGAGATCAAGAACGCCGTCGCCGAGGGAAAACTGGCTCAGATAGTAACGTGAACCTCGGTTTACGGCTGCTTCTAGCTCCACTTCCATATCTTTCGATTGTAGAATACTTCTGGCAGTATCAGCAGTCCTGACATAGCCGCCACAATAACAAGTGCCCACTCAAGCGGGTCGTCAAGCCAGACTGTCCCAAATATCCCGAAGACGGGTACCAGGACAGTCAGCAAAGCCGAGCCTAGAACAGCTACCAACAGGAACTTGTTGGACGTGAATCCCACCTTGAAGGCGTTGCGTTTCTCGCTTCGACAGTTCCACACCACGAAGAGTTCTTGGAACGTCGCCCTGACGAACGCCATGGTCCTTGCTTCCGCCAGCTTATGCGGAGTCAACTCTCCCGGAAGCAGGTAGTATTGCCAGTAAAACAGGCCGCCTGTCAGGACGAGCTGAGTCGTGAAGGTAACGATTATCGACGCCAATCTTCCGTGGAGCACTCCTTCCTTAGGATCCCGCGGCTTCCTGTTCATCACGTCTTTCTCAGGCGGGTCCATAGTAAGCGCCAACGCAGGTCCCCCGTCGGTGACGAGGTTCAGCCATAGAATCATGCCCGCTGTCAAGGGCAGCTCTAGACCCAGCATAGCGAAGAGCCCTATGAGGGCGAGTTCGTCGAAGTTGCATCTCAGCAGGAAGAAAGAGAACTTCCGTATGTTGTCGTAAATGGTGCGCCCTCCTTCCACGGCCTTGACAATTGTCGCGAAGTTGTCGTCGGCAAGCACCATGTTCGCGGCTTCCTTAGTCACGTCCGTGCCTGTTATGCCCATGGCGACGCCGATGTCAGCCTGCTTCAGTGCAGGGGCGTCGTTGACACCGTCTCCTGTCATCGCAACGATTTCGCCCTTCTTCTTGAGTGCCTTCACAATGCGGAGTTTGTGTTCAGGTGCCACTCTCGCGTAGACTTTCACCTCTTCGACGATTTTCTCGAACTCGTCGTCATTGATTGCGTCCAGTTCTACTCCCGTCAGGACCTTGTCCCCGGGATTCTTCATTATGCCTATTTCCTTTGCCACTGCTACAGCGGTGAGTTTGTGATCGCCCGTTATCATAACAGTCTTTATGCCTGCCTGTTGGCACACTTTGTTGGCTTCTATGGCTTCTTCGCGGGGGGGATCAATCATTCCAGTTAAGCCGACGAAAATCAAGTTGCTTTCTATCTGTTTGTTCAGTTCTTCAGTCTTGCTCTGTTCTCGAAAGTCTTCAGGTTCTATGCCTGTTAATTCTCTGTAGGCTATGCCGAGAACGCGGAGGGCTTCGTTTGCCATCTGCTCGTTCATCTTTAGAATGCTCTGCTTCTCTTTTGCTGTAAGTTTCTTTGCCTCCCCATTCTTGAACACGTGCGTGCAGAGGTCCAGGACCACCTCAGGTGCTCCTTTGATGAAGGCTAACAACTTCTCATCAGACATTTTATGGACAGTCGTCATCCGCTTTCTCTCTGACGTGAAAGGTATCTCATGAACCCGCGGGTTCTTCTTCTCAAGCTCTTCCTTCGTTATTCCAGCCTTCGCAGCTGCGACGATCAACGCACCTTCAGTCGTGTCTCCGAGGACTTTCTCCCCATCGTAAGAGGCATTCGAGCATGCTGTGCCAGCTCCTAACAGCAGGACTAGGTGCTGGTCCACCTTGGCTTCGAGCGACTTGCCGTCGAGAAGAAATTGTCCCTTGGCCTCGTAGCCCACTCCTGTGACTTCAATCATCTTGCCATTGGTGAAAACTTTACGGACAGTCATCTCGCCCTTTGTCAGCGTGCCTGTTTTGTCGGAGCAGATGACTGTTGTGGCGCCAAGAGTCTCAGCCGAGGACAGTTTCCGGATAATGGCATTCCTTTTTGCCAGTTCTCGAGCTCCCAAGGCCAACGAAACTGTCACGACTGCTGGGAGTCCCTCAGGAACCGCTGACACAGCAAGGGCTACTGCGGTTATGAAGCTGTCTACAATCGACCCTGGTCTCAACGGATCCAGCAGTTCCAAAACGAAGATTACTGCACATGCTATGACGATTATTATCCCGAGTTTCTTTGCGAATTTCTCTAGCTTGATCTTTAGTGGGCTCTCTTCTACTTCGACCGCTTGGACCATCTCTGCGATTTTTCCAAACTCGGTCTGCATTCCAGTCGAAGTCACGACGGCTTTTCCTCTGCCATATGTCACGTGGGTAGCCGTGAAGATCATGTCTTTTCTGTCTGTTACAGGCGCCTCTTCTCTTACAGGGCTGATTTGCTTATCTACTTGGGTGGACTCTCCCGTAAGGATGGCTTCATCTGTTCTCAGCTCTACCACTTCGATTAGTCTGCTGTCGGCGGGAACGCGATCTCCCGATTCCAACAGCACGATGTCTCCAGGGACTACTTCCTTTGCTGGAACCATTACCTCCTTCCCGTTCCGCATGAGACGGGCTTTTGGAGCTGTGAGCTTCCTCATGGCCTCCATGGCTTTTTCTGATCGGTATTCTTGGATGAACCCGACGATGGAGTTAAGGACTACTATGGCTGCTATCGTAAGGGCGTCGGTGGTTTCGCCCACCAAGGCGGAGATGGCTGTGGCTACCAGCAGCATTATGACGAAAATGTCCTTGAACTGGTTGAGGAATATCTCGAGGGCAGTAACCCTCTTCGTTTCTTTCAGCTCGTTGAGTCCATACTTCACTAAGCGCTGTTGTACTTCTTCCTCAGTCAAACCGAGCGAGTTCGTCTCCAGTTCTTCCAGCACGGTTTCAACCGGTTTTGAGTGCCATGCCTTGCTCATCCTCAGACCTTCCGGGAGCAGAATGTAGCTTAAACATGGAATCTCCTTAAAGGGTTTTTCTATGTCTTCCGCATATTACGGGCCCATGGACCCGTGTCCCTTCCATTGTATACCGAAATGATGGAAAATCTTTTATGTAGTATCGTGACAAACCATACTACATCATCATGGAGGAAAATGATAATGCCAAAATGCCCGAAGTGCGGTTCAGAAGGTAAAATGAGGAAATCATGGAAGATGGCTGGCAGACCCGACAAAAGCGGCAAGCGAATGCAGCTTGAAATAGGACTCTACAATTGCCCCAAATGTGATAAGCCGTTCCGCGTCGTCCTGAACAAGAAGAAGATTTAGTCAGTTACCCCGGGAATTTCCCAGTCGAATATCAAGCCCCTCCCTTTTTTCTGTGATTCTGTCCCTACATCAAGTTTTAAATACAAGACCGTGAACAAACAGAGCAAAATCACTGTCCACAGATGTAGCAGGTGAAATGTTGAAGGTCCAGAAAGCGTTGAAGAACGAGTACGTGCGATCAATCATTTTTCTGGCGATAATTTTAGGCTGCGTCGTATTGTTCTGGTTTGGCTTGCGAGTATACCTGAGAACGAACTACCCCCTGCTTGCCGTAGCGTCAGGAAGCATGGTGCCCACACTGAACGTGGGAGACTTGATCATCGTCCAAGGCGGCTTCAACGTGAGCGATATCAACGCGGACTACCTAACGGGCGACATCATTGTCTTCCACAAGCCGAGCAACCCCGATGAGCTTATTGTTCACAGAGCCGTGGACGTAACCGATGACGGACTTGTTACCAAGGGCGACCACAACCCCACAGTCGACAACCACTGGAAAGTCACCGACGACGAGTTGGTTGGCAAAGTGGTGGGCAGCATTCCCTACCTCGGTCATATTCCACTATTCGTTCACACACCGTCAGGAATCACTATTATCCTCATCTTAATCATAATCTTGGTTCTGCTCGAGTTTGCGTTGCCCCTCGCCAAGGAAAGCAAACAACCTGAAGAGTCCCGAGAACCTGAAACGCCGCCTGCCTCTGAAGAAAAACCTGTATGACGTTCCTCGCAGAAACGTCTCCCCTCTTTTCCTGAATCACACCTGGATAAGTCGATTATCGGAATAACCACTTTATCCCAGTGTAATCATTAGACCATTATGGAGAAAGGAACGTTTGCCTAGCCATCGACTCGTGGGAAACTTGGACATCATCATACGCATGTTGGCGAATCCCCGCTGGCGGGAGAGAGCAGAAGACGTCAAGACGCTCGACCAAATGCGACAGATACTCATCGACTTCTGCAAGGCCAACGGCAGCGTCATACAGGTTGATGGAGAAACGCTGTGGCTCTACGCAAACACTAAAGACACCTCACCATGAATCTAGTCCCGTGACGCAGTCGGTATTCTTATTAGCTGAAACCTGAAAGGACACTCCATGCAGGCAGAGATCGGAATCATCGGCGGAACCGGCATATACGACCCCAAACTCCTCAGCAACGCGACGGAGACGACAATACGCACACCCTATGGCCCAACTTCTGATTCGCTTACAGTGGGAGAATTAGGCGGCAAACAAGTAGCGTTTCTGCCGCGGCACTCCAAAAAGCATACAATACGACCCACCGACGTCAACTCACGAGCAAACGTTTTCGCCCTAAAGAAGCTCGGCGTCCAAAGAATCCTCGCTCCAGCAACAGTTGGCTCCTTGAAGGAAGAATTCAAACCCGGAGACGTCGTGTTCATCGACCAGTTCATAGACAGAACCACCAAACGGGAACAATCGTTCTACACTGAGCGCAAGGTGTGCCACATATCCGTAGCCGAACCCATGTGCCCCGAGCTGCGGCAAACCCTGATAACAACCGCAGGCAACATAGGCATCCGCGCCCACAGCTCAGGAACCTACATCTGCATAGAGGGACCACGGTTCTCCACGAAGGCCGAGTCTAAGCTGTTCAGAACGTGGGGGGCAGATGTAGTGGGCATGACGCTTGTCCCCGAATGTGTACTCGCCCGCGAAGCCGAAATATGCTACGCATCGATAGCCACGGTCACTGACTACGATGTGTGGAAGGACCAGCCGGTCAGCGCAGACCAAGTCAGGGAGACGATGAAAGAAAACGTGGATAAAATCAGGAGACTACTCTCCGAAGCCATTCCGAGGATACCCCGAGAACGAAGGTGCCGCTGCAGGACGGCGCTGAATGGCGCATTGATCTGAAGAACACGGTCCGAGGGATACGGCGTGAAAAAAACTGATCTCCAGTCGAAAATAAGGCGGATACCCGAGTTCAAAGGCGTGGTTTTCTGGGATATCACTACCCTCCTCAAGGACAAACATGCCTTCAGGGAATGCATTCAACGGATGGCTGACCACTACCGAGACAAAGAAGTAGACGTCATAGTGTCAAGCGAAGCCAGAGGCTTCATCGTGGGAGCGGCATTAGCCTACGAACTCGGAGTCGGCTTCGTTCCCATCCGGAAGAAGGGAAAACTGCCCTTCAAATCAGTGTGCCAGACGTACCAGAAAGAGTACGAGGCCGATACGATTGAGATCCACGAGGACTCCATCGAGCCAGGGCAGAGGGTTCTGCTGGTCGACGACCTGCTGGCGACAGGCGGCACTATCAAGGCCAACGCTGAGCTGGTCGAGAAGCTGGGCGGAAAGATCGTGGGCATGGGTTTCTTGATTGAACTGGGATATCTTCACGGCAGAGAGCTCCTCGGAGACAAGTACGAGGTGTTCTCTCTCATGAACTGCAAAACCACCAACGGCTAGTAATGAGGCAACCCTCGTGTACGCCAGCATTCATACACACGGTCATAGGCAAGCAACTGCAGAAAAAAGCTGATAGTGTCCTCCTCTATCCCATCAAGTCATCAGCGCAGGCATATACTAGTGCTCCCTCACCGAGGAGGGATACCCCCTCTCCTAGGCGTTAGTCAGCTTCTCACCTAGCAACCCGAACACGGATAGAAGTGGACTTCTGTGGCTTTCACGATCGACGAGGCAAAGTCAGGAACTCGAGAAGCGCACTCATGAGCCCAAAAGTGGGTTTATAAGGCTTTATATATAGATAGGTGCAATTATTAGCTCTCAAAGGTGGCATATAAGTGCCGAAAATCAAAGCTTCCATCAACATCGAGAACGTGGTTGCATCTGCGACGCTCAAGCAGCGCGTGGACTTGAACGCGGTTGTGAAGGGATATCCTGGTGTGGAGTACCGGCCCGAACAGTTTCCAGGATTGGTCTTCCGGTTGAAGCGACCCAAGACAGCCACTCTAATATTCAACTCGGGGAAGATGGTCTGCACGGGCGCCAAGTCGGAGAAGGAAGCCCGGAGGGCAGTTATGCGCGTGATTAAGGAGTTGAAGAAGAGCGGCATCATCATTATCAGCAAGCCCGAGTTGAAGATTCAGAACATCGTCGCCTCAGCGAGCCTCGGCGGCGTTATCGACTTGGAGAAGTCCGCCTACACGCTAGAGAAAACCATGTACGAGCCTGAGCAGTTTCCTGGGTTGATTTACCGCATGGCCGAGCCTAAAGTTGTCATACTGCTTTTCGCCAGCGGGAAACTCGTGTGCACGGGTGCCAAGCGGGAACAAGACGTTTACGACGCCGTGAGTAAGCTGCACAAGGAACTTGAGGAGAAGCAGCTGATATTCTACGACTAGTCTTTTCCCCTATTTTCAGTTATTTTTCTTTCCTCTGCTTCAAGACCGTTTTCAGTTCTTCCTCGGTTATGGCACCTACTTCGTGTAGCTTTTCCGCGGCTTCGCTTGCCTTCAGCAAATAATGCAGTTTTATCTTGTCCTTTGCAAGTGTCTCCTTTCCGCCTTCTTCTCGGTCGATAAGGATCACGGCGTCGGTGACGACTCCACCCTCTGCCCTGACGGCCGAAGCTGCTTTGAGCAGGGACTTGCCTGACGTTATGAGGTCGTCGAGGAGTAGGACTTTGTCGCCTGTGATGAGTATGCCTTCGACTCGGCGTTCTCTCCCGTGCCGGCGCTGGGTTGGGCGTGTGTAGAGGAAGGGTTTGCCCAGGTTGGAGGCGACTACGGCGGCGAATGGGATGCCTGCTGTGGGGATGCCCGCGACGCGTTTGAAGTTTTCGACGCCGATGTTGTTCGTGATGAGTTCGGCGTAGATGTTGCAGATTTTGTGGAAGGCGTCGGGGAAGCTGGGCACGATGCGGAGGTCGATGTAGTACGGGCTCATCTTTCCGCTCGTGAGCTTGAAGGTGCCGAACTTCAAGGCGCCGATTTTGTAGAGTACTTGGCAGAGCTGTCCCTTTAACGATTCTATGTTGCTCATTTCTTCTGTTCCCTTCCCACTATGTAGACGTTGCCTTGTTCGGGAATTAGGCACTTCACTTTAGGCATCTCCTTAGCGAGCGTTTCACAAAACTTGGTCAAATCGTCTTTTGAGGAAGTGTGGTAGGGTACTGCGATTTTTGGCTTGACGAGCTTGGCGATCTTTAACCCGGTGCTTGTGGATGTGCTTGGGGCTATGCCTACAGTGCAGAAGGTGAGGTCCGGTTTGTGTTCTTCGCCCACTTTCTTCATCTCGGGGAATGGCAGGCTGTCTGCGGTGTGGAAGACCTTGACGCCGTCGTCGCTCGTTATGAGGAAGGTTATCGGCGTGGCGGCGGGTGGGTGGTTGCACGCTTCTGCCTGTACAGTCACATCGCCTATTTTTGCCTCGGCTCCAATCGTCATCTCTTGTAGTTTTTCTGGGGGTATGAAGGCGCTGAGTCTTCTGGTAGACGTCGGGTCAGCAAGTACTTGGCACTGCGTCTGTTCCTGCAGCTTCCTTACGAGAGGTCCGTCTAGATGGTCATAGTGTTCATGGGTGACTAGGATGGCGTCTATGGTGGTGAAGCTTTTGGCGTTAACGTCGACTGGGTCTATTACGAGGGTTTTGGTAGGCGTTTTTATGGTGACGCCGGCATAGTTGTTTAACCACTTGAAGGCTATCTCGTTCTTCTTCGGAACGATGTTTTCTATTGACATAGAATCTCCTCATAGACTGTATGGGGTATTCTGATTTTAAAGAACTTGCGCTGGCGCTTCAGCAGACTCCTGAGACTGCCTCGTAGGTCTGGCAGAACGCTATTTCTTCGTCTGGGGGAATAGTTCTCTCCTTGATTTCGATTCTGTTCTGGGAGCATTCACCATCTACCCAGTGTTTGCAGTCTCGCCGTTCACACACTATCTTGGTCACTTCAACCACCTTTTCCCTTTGATACTCCTCTCTTTTTAGCCCGCTATATAGCCCTATCTGACAGCGTACCAGATTCAGTGTCAATCTTCGATAGGCTTAAAAGTGACAGCCCATCACCTTTCCTTTCTCGGAGTGCCTTTTCGATGGTAGATGTTTGGCTCCCCTATGATAAGACTGAGGTCTGTGCACGAGTTCCAACCCGCAACTTCCTTGGCATTATCGCGCCCAAGGAGAAGCCCGGCGTGTCTGACACAAGAGCGGAGATTTTGAGGGCATTGGACTCGCCAATTGGCTCTAGGCCACTGAGCGAGATTGTGCGGGCTGACAACAAGGTTGCTATCGTAGTTGACGACGCGACACGGCCCGCACCTACCAAGCTTATGATGCCACCCCTTCTGGAACATCTCTCACAGCTCGGCGTCAGAGACGAAAACATCACGATAATATTCGGATGCGGCGCTCACAGGGCCGTGAAACCGGAAGAGGCGACAGAGCTTTTGGGCGAGGATGTCGCAAGTCGCTTCAGAAATGTGAGCCATGATTGCCGTGCCAAGGACCATGTACACGTCGGGACGACTAAGAAGCATGGAACAAAAGTGTTTCTCGACAGAGTTTTCGCGGAAGCTGACGTGCGAATCCTTACAGGCGACGTCGAGTTGCACTACTATGCGGGTTTCGGCGGGGGCCGGAAGAGCGTTTTGCCTGCGGTCAGCGGCGAAGAGACCATTCAACACAACCACGCCTTGACTCTGCACCCGCAGGCTAGGACAAGTATACTCGAAGGGAATCCGGTTCATGAAGATATGGTTGAAGCGGCGAGGCTGGCGAAAGTCGACTTCATCTTAAACGTTGTGACAAACAGCAAAGGAGAAATCGTGCGGGCCTTCGCTGGAGACTTGGAGCAAGCATTCCTCGAGGGTGTAAGACTGGTCGAGGAGATGTACAAGGTGCCCATCGACCGTCGCGCAGACATAGTCATTGCCAGTCCTGGGGGGCACCCTGCAGACATCAATCTCTATCAGGCATACAAGGCGATTGACAACGCCTTGGAGGGAGTCAAACGTGGCGGAGTCATCATATTAGTAGCTGAGTGTCCTGAAGGCTATGGGAACGAGATGTTCTACGAGTGGATGACGAAGTTTAACGATTTGAAGGCTATTGAGAAGGAGATTAAGCGGCACTTCGACCTTGGAGGCTTCAAGGCTTACCGCCTGCTGAAGGCCTTAGAGAAAGCCCAGATAATACTTGTGTCGACGATGCCAGACTATTACGCGGTTAACGTCTTCAAGCTCCGCACGGCGAGAGCATTGAACGACGCCTTAGAAGATGCGTTTGAGCTCATGGGCAAGGACGCGAGGATTTGGGCGATTCCCCACGGACACGAGACGCTGCCAGTGATGCAGACGCAGCCCACTTAGCCGACTACGCGCCAGTTCGCATCCATGACCGAGAATGAGCTTGCTGTCAACTTAAAATACTGTCTCTCACAACTCAAGGAACACCGACACTACATGGGATGGAAGCTTTGGACGACATCGCCGTACGCACTATGGTTCCCATACTCTTCCTGATGGGGGCAGGCTTTCTCTCGAGACGAATCGGCGTCCTGAAGCCTGGCGATGAGCGAGTGCTAAGCGCCTACCTCTACTACTTCGCGCTTCCTGCGCTTTTCATCGTCAACTTAGCTGAGGCTGAGTTCACGCAAGAAACCTTGACTTTCATGCTCGCGGGAATTCTCCCCATCTTCATTGTCATGGCTGTTTACATACTCCTTTACCTAGCGCTGCGTGTTCCGCGAAGCACATTTTACCTCTTAGCTTTGAGCACGATTTTCGGCAGCCTAACCTTCTTCGGTCTACCCTTCGTGACCTTCGCCTATCCAACAGAAGGAGAACGCTTGGGAACGCTCTCATCAGCCTTCATAGCTCTGGTAAGCGTCACACTGGCACTGATTCTCTTCGAGGCTTATAGACTCGAGGACCCCACCAAATGGAACGGAGTCAAGCACGTCGCCAAGAGGCTTGCCAGAAATCCTCTCATCATTTCAATCCTCTTAGGCATCGCCTTATCGCTTGTTGGGCTTGATATGCCCGCGCCGATCGGTGGCCCTCTGCACATGCTGGGAAGCACGACTTTTGTCGTCGCGATCTTCATGTTGGGAGTATTCCTCCAAGGGCGACGTTACACCAAAATTGGTGACGCCTTTAAACTAAGCCTGCTGAGAATGCTATTCCTGCCCACTGTGGCCTTTTTGACTTTGAGACTATTCGGGCTAAGCGGCGTGGAAGGCTCGGTTCTGGTGATCATGCACGGCACACCTCTCGCCGTTTCCATGATTATCCTCAGTGAACGCTACGACTTCTACAAGGAAACCATAGCCTCTCTGATCCTGTTCTCCTCACTGATGGCGACCGTCTACTTGAACCTGTGGCTTCTGTTGCTCGGACAATTCTAGACGATGTGGCTACTTCACCCTCAACTCTTCGACCTCAGAGGCGTCTAGAGGTGAGACGGCAATCGACTTGTCCATCCTTTTCCTGCCAAACTTGACAATAGCCTCGCCGTCTTTTTTGTCTGCGTAGCGCAGAGTCAGCGCTGCTGCCTTCTCCACCGCCTTCTTTGTTTTTGGTCCCTGCAACAGTGCGGTGGGGCTGCCGCAGTCGGGCACTTCGAAGAGATAATCATTCTCACTCCGCATTTGCAGCAGCTGCTCGTTCTCCGTCTCGTTTCTCCCCACAACTATCTTGTTCTTGCCGAGCCTGAAGTGTCGTCCCACCTTCAGCAGGGCAACGTCTCGTGTTCCCACCCTCTTCTTGTGTTGGAACAAGTCTCGGAGTTTCGCTGCGAATTCCTTATAGGTCAAGAGGCAGCCGCCCGAGGGGCAGGGGTAGTCGTTTACGCCGAGCTCTTTGGCAAGGCTGATTTGCCTTTTCCTCGACCTGCCCTGTACGTCCAACAGTCTGTCCCTGTCCACCCATCCCTTCTTTTCAGCTTCAGTCTTGGGCAGCAGCCTCGCCGACAGGGGCCTGAGAACCCTTCCCTCCAGTCCAGCCTCCTGCTCGATGAGGCTTAACGCGTTCAGATGCTGAGACATAGGGCGTTCGTCGAGAACTTCGCCGGTGCAAATGAAGGAGGCCCCTATCTCTTCGGCGTATTCTTTGGCTTTCCTAAACATGAAAATTCTGCAGTCGATACAGGGGTTCATGTTGCGACCGTAGCCGTGTTTGGGGTTTCGCAGCAGCTTCAGGTAGTCTTCGCCCATGGTTATGACTTTGAGCGGGACGTTGAGTTGTTCGGCAGCATCGGCTGCGCCGTACCCTTCTTTTTCGCGGATGCAGAAGGGCGAGGTGAAGTTGACTGCTGTGATGTCAATGCCCTGCTCTTGGAGGAGTCGAGTGGCTAGGATGCTGTCTAGGCCTCCTGACAGTAGTGTCAATGCCTTCGTGTTCAAACTCTCAGCCTTCTACTGCTATCTTTCTTGGAAACATATATAGCGTGCGTTGCGCTACAGCATTCTACCTCTCATATCCATCGCGCAGACACGGAGTTGCACCGTATGCAGACGACTTTCACGTTGCGTCAATTCAAGCCCAGCGACTTGGACAAGGTGATCGAGATTAACAGGGTATGCTTACCCGAAAACTACTCGCCCTATTTCTTCATGGAGATATTCGAGCGGTTTCCCGCCACCTTCATCGTAGCTGAGCTGGACGGCGATATGGTGGGATACATTATGTGTCGCATCGAAACGGGCTTCTCGAGCATGGGAATCCTGAGCATTTCAAAGAAGGGTCACGTGGTCTCTGTTGCTGTCTTGCCAAAGTACCAGCGTAAAGGCTTGGGCATGGCGTTGATGAACGAGACGATGAAGAACATGCGCCTGTACAGGGCGAAGGAGTGCTTCTTGGAAGTCCGTGCCAGCAACACTCCCGCAGTAGACATGTACAAGAAGTTGGGGTTTCAGGTTGCCCGCACGGCGAAGGGCTACTACGCCGATGGAGAAGACGCTTACGTGATGACGAAAAAACTTGCGAAATAGCTTTCTGCAGACGTTTGTTAATAGATGATAAAACTGCGCCTGACTATTGATCGAACGAGCGTGAAAGAATGGCTTCGCAAAGCCCGAAGGTTCAGCATGCAATGGTTGAGTTAAAGGCTAGAGTAGGAGACTTATCTGCTACTCGGGCTAGGCTGGTTCAATTGAGGGCTAAAAGAGCGGGAGTTTTCCATCAAGTCGACACTTACTACAAGGTGCCGAAGGGCAGGTTGAAACTGCGCGAAGTAGAGGGCGAAAGCGATGCTGAACTGATCTACTACGACAGAGAAGACATTGCCAAGCCGAAGCGAAGCTCCGTCTTCATCCTGAAAATCCCGAACCCTCAGACGTTCAAACAAATTCTCGGGCGAATACTGGAGACGCGGACTGTGGTTGACAAGGTGCGAGAAATCTACACTCATGAAGGCATCCAAATCCACTTAGACGCAGTGAAGGATCTAGGCTGTTTCGTAGAGTTCGAACTCATAACTTCTAAAGACAGGGAGCAGCAAGAAGATGATCTTGCAAGGTTGGATAGGCTGAGAGAGCAGTTAGGCATTTGCCAGAAGTCTCTTGAGCGGTATTCTTATAGCGACTTGATCTGAAGGCTGAGCCACCGTTCTTCCCTGTCATTGACCCAGCTTAGCAGTTGCAGAAGGCTTTTTGCGAAGCCTAGGATGCCGCCCAGGATGAGGACATAGCAGAAGAAACGCAGGTCAACCAGCAGGCTAACTTGTTCGATGGAGAATGCAATGAGGCTCGTGTTGAGAATGTAGGCGAAGTATGCAACGAGTATCAGGGAATTGGTTATGCTGAAGAGATGCTGGTAAACCGTGCCTTTGGTGAGTTCAATGAGGAATATGAAGGCTATGTACAGGGCGAAGAAAATCGTGAAGGCAGCTTGATAGCTGTAGATGCTCTCAAGGGGAGCCATGAATGCTGAGATAAGTATGAAGACGACGTATGCGATGACTGTTTTGGCTGATGCTTTGAGGAGCCGCGAAACCATACTCCGCATGGTGCTGACATCTTCTCTGTCTGCTCCAGGCTTATCCATAATTCACCACCATAGGACCATAATCAAACATTTCAGTCTCGAAGTGGACGAGGATCTGCCCACTTCCCGTGAACCTTGCAGCTTCAACTATTGTCTCAAATTCGCCACTGTAAGCATTGCCCGAGGGAACATCAATAGCAGTCGTGTCTCCTCCGAGCAGTTGGCCTCTATCGTTAAGAATCTCGATGCGGATGGTTCCAGTTACGCTGAAGTAGGGTGAATGATTCTCGAAGCTCACTGGCACGCTTACCTGCAGACGGGTCAGATCATAATGCATGTTTTGAGGCGTGCCCACGGTGAAGTTGAAAAGCGGTGCGCCCCACTGGATAGGTGTGCTTCCCTCTAGCCCGACTGGTACTAGGTTCGCATAGCTAAGATATGCAGAGCTAATCAAAGTGAAGTTCGAGTCTTCGAACAGATACTTCTCTCGGGTCAGGACTTGCCCGACATCGAGGCTGATATTGTGGAGCAGAGTCAATTCCTCTTGAGGAGAAACCTGCGCAATGTAAGATGAGGCCTCTGAAATGGAGTGATGCTGAGCGTCTACGATGGACGTCGTGAAGTTCAAGCCGTTGATGCCGTAGTACCCACTGTTGTTTAGGAAAATTGGCAGCGTCATGCCGAGGGAGTGCCCGTCAAACATAGAAGTTGGCTCTCCAAAGTCGACGTTGATGAGGGTAGCTGAGTAAGCGCAGGTTACAGCGAAAGCTAGGGTAATTATCCAAAAAAACCGGATAGCCCAGGCCAGCGCGCGCAGTGGCACGTTCATCGGGGCTTACTCTTCCTTCTGGTTCTCAGGGGGAATCAATATTGCCTTCGGCTCTTCCTGCTCCGGCGCGACGGGTTTGGGCTGAGGGCTCTGCGTTTGCGGGGTCTGGGGCTGTTGAGGTGGCTTAGCCTCGGGTTGGTGTTGCTGAGAGGCTTGTTGCTTTGTTTGAACTTGTACAGCTGGTTGGACTTTAGGGTGAGGCGTGATTTGCGGCTGAGGCTGTTCTACTGGTGCAAGTTGAGCTTGAGACAACGCTGGCGCAACGAGTGCAGGTCTGTGAGTTACGAGTGGGATACCTCTGACGGTCAGCATCGAGCCTATCCACCCCATGATGCCTAGGTACATTAGGCGTATGCAGGCCTGTATCAGAGGAGCTAGAGCGTCCCCGAACACTCTCGCAAGGTCGCCAGTGGCGATCATGCTGAGGGGTTCTTGGAGGAAGAGGAAGGCGTTTACGAAGGTGAAGGTTAAGAGGGCTACGCCGATTGAGAGGATGATGATGCCTGTGAACTGGGGCTTGTTATGTACGCTTATCGGCATGGTGCATATTCTCCTTTGGGTTCGATTATGACGGTACATATGTATTAAATCTTATGTAGCAATAAATAATATTCTGGAATCGACCCGCCCACGTCCTGTGATCAGCATGTGCAAAAGCCGGCGCCCACCACACAGAACACGCAAAACCTTAATACAAAACCACAAACTCAAACATAGCAAAACAAATCACAGATGACCGAGATGCCCAACAACGACGAAGAAATGACTGTCACACCTTGGGAAGTAAGAGGCAAAATAGACTATGACAAGCTCATACGCCAATTCGGCACCCAACCAATCACAAATCAACTACTAGAAAGAATGCGAGAACACACGGGCACACCCCTTCATCCACAACTGCGACGCAAGCTCTTCTTCTCCCACCGAGACCTAGACACAGTCCTCACCTTGTACGAGAAGGGCACGAAATTCACGCTGTACACAGGCAGAGGTCCATCAGGGCCAGTTCACATCGGACATCTCGTCCCATGGATCTTCACAAAATATCTACAAGACAAATTCGAAACACGCCTCTACTTCCAGATGACCGACGACGAGAAATTCGTCACCGAAGAAGACCTCCAACTGCAAGAAACCACAAGATACGCCTATGAGAACGCCCTAGACCTCATTGCCCTAGGATTCCAACCCGATGACACATACATCATCTTCGACGTCAAAGACATCGCTCTTCTCTACGACATTGCCCTTGAAGTTGCCAAACGAGTCACCTACTCTACAGCTAAAGCAGTCTTCGGTTTCCAAGATAGCACGAACATAGGATGGATCTTCTGGCCCTCCATCCAAGCAGTTCCATGCTTTCTCCATGCAAAACTGACGGGCGAGAACGTGCCTAGCCTCATCCCAGCCGCCATAGATCAAGACCCCTACTGGCGCATCACACGAGACATAGCCCCAAAACTCGGCTACTACAAACCCGCACAGATCCACTGCCGCTTCGTACCAGGCCTTGGAAAAGGCGGGAAAATGAGTGCCTCAGAGCCTGAAACCTCTATATTCACGACTGACACGCCCGAGGCTATCAAGAAGAAGATTTGGAATGCCTTTACAGGCGGCAGACCCACAGTCGCAGAGCAGAGGAAACTCGGCGGCGACCCAGACGTATGTACAATTTACCAGTACTTTCTCTACCTGTTCGAAGAAAGCGACGAAAAACTCGTACAATTAACAAACGAGTGCAAGACAGGCAAAATCGTCTGCGGCGACTGCAAAGCCATACTAACAGAAAGAGCCACAAAATTCCTCACCGCACACCAGAAGAGGAGAGAAAGGGCCAAAGACACTGTCGAGAAGTTCTTTATAACCCGCTAGGAGAACCCGACTCGATGAAGAAAACCGACGTGAGCCTCTCCAACGCCCTGCGAATCCTGCACCCAATGCACACTGTACTCGTAACCTGCCGCAGCAAATCTGGAAAGGCAAACATAATTACCTTGGCATGGGTAATGCCAACTTCGATCCACCCTCCCCTTGTCGCCATAAGCGTTCGACCCACCCGCCATTCCCACAGACTCATCGACGAAACTCGTGAATTCGTCGTAAACATTCCCACCATGAGAATCCTGAACGAAACCCTTTTCTGTGGCAGACGAAGCGGAGAAGAATACGACAAGTTCACGGAAACAAAACTGACACCTTCACCCGCAAAGACCATCAAGACGCCCATAATAGAAGAGTGTGTAGCTCATCTGGAATGCAGACTCGCACAGAAATTCACGACAGGAGACCACACAATCTTCGTCGGCGAAGTAGTAGCAGCTTACGCAGACGCAGAATACTTCACAGAAGAATACGACGTCAAAAGAGCAAAGCTTGTCCTCCACCTGGGCGGAGACAAGTTTACAACGCTGGCTGAAAGAGCAGTTCAACCTTCTTTAAAGACATAATGTGTTGGACATTATGATTCTCCCCGAAGACACTTTGGAAAAATACAGGCACGCGGGAAAGATCGCCCGAGAAGTACGGGAGGAGATGCAGCGGTTTGTCAGAGCCGGCATTCCCGTAATCGAGATCTGCGAGAAAGCAGAGGGACTGATTCGACAGAAAGGTGGACAACCCGCCTTTCCCTGCAACGTGTCAGTCAACGAAGTTGCGGCCCACTACACTTCTCCACCAAACGACAAACGCATCATCCCATCCAACTCCCTCGTCAAAGTGGATGTAGGTGTGCACATAGACGGTTACATCGCAGACACCGCTGTCACCGTCTGTCTATACCCCGAACTCGAAAATCTTGTAAGAACTGCTGAAGAGGCATTAAAAACAGCGCTCAGAACCATTCAAGCTGATGTATCGACGTCGAAACTCGGTTCTACCATTCAAAAGACCATCGAAACACACGGCTGCAAACCCGTCTCAAACCTGACTGGGCATCAAGTGGGACGCTACCTGATTCACACGGGGAAATCAATCCCCAACGTCTCTCACCTACTTGGCTCCAAGATAGAGAAGGGCGAGGTACTAGCAATCGAGCCTTTCGTGACCGTTGCCAACGCTGCGGGAAAGGTAAGAGACGGAGACGAGACAACGATATTCAGATTTATAAAACACAAATCAATAAAAAGCCCACATGCAAAACACCTCCTAAACTTCATCGAATCCAACTTCAGCACGTTGCCCTTCTCAGAACGCTGGCTAAAAGACGTCTTGTCCCAGGAGCATTACTCCGCCGCCTTCAGAGAACTCATACGCTGCAAATGTTTAATGGGCTACCCCATCTATGTTGAGGCCAGCGAGAAGCCTGTCGCGCAAGCCGAACATACTGTGTTGGTTGAAAAAGACGGGTGCGAGGTCTTGACTTAGGTGAAGACCCTTTCTTCTCTTCTCTTGTCCTGAATCTCGCGGTAGATTGCCGTAATCATTGTGGGTCCTTGACATTTTGTGCACTGTCCAAGGTCTTTTAGTATGTAGTCCCCTCGTTCGAAGTTCCTAACGTTTTTAAGTCCGCATTTTGAGCAGACTATCGTCGTCACTGTCGGCTGGCTCTCCAGAGTGAACTTCTGCATGCGCCTTCTGGTCTGGAAAAGCATGTACGTGGATAGCGCTAGTCCTACAAAGCCGATCAGGAGGTAGTATCCCATCGTCAAATCCTCTTTCATGAACAAATCTACTGCTTGGTAGAGTGAGGTGAGGGAAAGGGCGAGCACGACTACTATGACGATGATTACCAGGGAGGAGAATCTTCTGGTCGACTCTTCCTGGCTCATTTTACTGTCCCACTCCTATCGTGTTTCCTATTCCAGCAATTATCAAGGCGTCGCCCTCCTTCGTTCTCTCCTTTATCACGCGTTTCACGCGTTCAACCGCGACTTCGGTAGCGTCGAAAACTTCCTTTCTCATGGGCGAAACTGCGTCGCCGATGTCTTCCTTGATGACTACAGCGTTTATGGGAATCTTGTGCTTTACGATGCTCTCTTCGATCTTATACTGTTCTGTGCCCGGTCCGCCGATGGCTGCTCCTACTCCTTCAGCGACCTCGCCTGGTTTCTCGCCTTCAAGCTTGAGGGCAGCATCTATCATGATTATCATGGCGATTTTTCCATCGGTTTCTTCAACTACTCTCTTTATCGCTTCTCCGGGTTTCCCCACGTTACCACCTGGTCCTTCGGCTTTAACGACGTATGCGGTTCTTCCTTCTATAGGGATTTTGGCCACTACGCAATCCTTTTCGATTTTCTTCTTCCGGTGCCCGTGCATCAGCTTGGCTGCGACGAGGGCGCCTGCTCCGTCGCCTATCGGTTGACCATAGGCGAAGGCTTTGAGTGCGCTCGCGTACGCTTCTGCTTCTCGCATTATCAGTGGGAGCAGCATTTGGATTTGCATGATGATGTACAGGCTTAGAGTCTTTTTGCCTAGGATGTAGTAATGGCGTATGATTTTGTAGATGATGTTCAGAGCTGCTGCGGCTTCAAGTGTGTTCTCTAGGTTGTTTATGTTGGTTTCGTCGGCTGCTGGTGCCATCATCTTGACTTCGTCTTTGAACCGGTCATCTCGGACGTCAAGTATGTGTTCCAGTTTCCATACAACGCCTGCTGGGTCCATGCTTTCGGGAGGGATAGTTATGTACTCCAAGAATTGGTCCACGCGTTCTGACGGGTCGTCTTTGGGTGTGCCAATGTCCTTAATGGTGTTTATTGTGATTTTGCGTCCTTCGTCTCGTATGAATTTGAGGCGTAAGAGGGAGCCTTCGATTTCTCTTACCATGATGTACATTTGTATTCTTTGTCCGTAGAATATGAAGACTACGAAGAGCATTGCGAACATTATTTGGAACACCCAGTCAAAGCCGAGTTGTGCTGGTAGTGTGATGAGCTGTATCATTGTTGCCACTTGTTGAGATTGCTATGTGTTGTTGGTTATAAGTCTTGGGGATTTCTGGGTGGGGTTGCCAGCTTCTCTGGTTTCGCATGGCCGAAGACCACACTAATGCCGGAAACGGAGCGTGGTTTAACTTCCGAGTTCGGGATGGGTTCGGGTGGGTCCCGCGCCCTCTGGCCGGCAGCCCTTATGTGTGGTGGGCTTTTTGGTTTTTTAACCTTTCGCTCCACGTCGCTGCTCTCCTCGAGTAAAATGCCCATCCTAGCACTTTCGCTAGCAAGCAGCAGACCCGTGGTTAGAATGAACCGTGCAGGACGGATAAGCTCCCTCTATCGCGTATTTCAGAACAAAGATAGGCTCTCGGTAACCAGATGCTACTCCAGTCTTCCGTAGAGATGCCGCTTATATTCTGTCAAGTATGAACTTGGGCAGTCTTTCTTCTTCCACAAGTTTCCGAACCAGGTTAGGCATGCTGTTCCATTGCTGAACGCAGAGGTTGAATTCCTCTTCTGTAATGTCCTTCAGCTTGGGAGCAAGAAATGTTAATAGTCCTGTAGTCGTTCCCATGAGCTTGCTCATCTTCGTGCATGGAAATTCATCGCATTGAGCGCAGCTCTCTAACCCTTTCTCTTGTGCGCACGGCCGAGCTTCGCATTGCTTGTCCGCGATTTTGTCTCCTTTACTCTTACATCCTTCGCAGGCAACGTTTTCGGCTGTATAGTGCTGATGGCCAAGGTATTTTCGCCACGCATCAACCAGTTTCCTTCTGACCTTGACGTCGTTTGATCGAGCGGCACAGAGGTAACAATTATACCCACAATATCCGATCATCTTGTCTTCAGAGTCAGCCATATCGCCGTCTCCTTCTTCAAAAGTAAGAGTCAGCCTTCTTAATCTTTGCCCAACCTCGCAAAACTTTGGCGCTTCATGTGTGTCCGTGTGGTCTCTACTCCGTGCGCCCGCGAAACGCGCCGGCGGCATCTTCACATCACGGTTAGTAGCTGATTATTATCAGGTCATGTTCAGCTTGTTGTTCTCCGGCCCTTGTATGCTTCGTAAAGCTTGTCTATCTTCTTTTGGGTTATGTAGCCCTTGTGTGGTCTGAAGCCTCCTGCGAAGCCTTTCGGTATGTGCATAAGCTCGTGAATGACTACCTTCTCCTTATCCTCCTGACCGAGCCTGTCAAACCTCTCGGCAATAACCTCGATAAGGTACCGTGGTTGAGTAGTCATAGCAAGCTGCCACAGTTTTCCTAGGCTGTGAACACGGGCAATCGTACGCCTTGACTTGGATCCCCTGCTTCTGAAGCAGTACAGGCCCTGCGAGTCTATGTGAGTGAACCCCAACTCCCGTACTATCGCGTCGGCGAGCTGCTTCACATCAGGTGCCTCGTAGTATTTTATGCCCATAACTCCACCTTCTACGTCGACTGGCATAAAAAGTGTTTTTAGCACGTTCGCGCCAAATAGGCGACTCGATGACCTACTACGTTTACGTGCTCCTCTGCCAAGACGGAACCTACTACACGGGCCACGCTAGGAACGTGAAGACCCGTTTCAAGCAGCACGAACGAGGACTCGGTGCCAGATACACTCGCACTCACAAACCTGAGAAAATCGTCTTCACCGAGAAATTTCAAACCCGCAGCGAAGCCATGCGCCGAGAACGAACAATAAAACGGCTGAACCACACGCAGAAGCAGAGACTGACCACCGCTACGTAACGCATATATTTCCTACACCCACTTTTCTGCCTTAGATAAGGGGCTGTAGTCTAGCTAGGTATGACGACGGGCTCCAGAAGCAAGCAACATGTTTGCGGACCGCCCACAGGGATGACGAGGTTCTGGAGCGG
>CAYNAW010000018.1:0-26947 GCA_964395545.1 uncultured Candidatus Bathyarchaeia archaeon
ACTGCTCACTTCATACTTGAAGTCGCTCTTGACTTCTGACGCTGGCACCCTTCTTTCCTCGAGGGCAACTGATGCCTCGGTCAGCTTGTCTTGCCTCCGTCTTTAAGGGGATTCGGGCCGAGTTTCTTTATCTGCTGAACCATGTCCCGTACTACCGACGCGAACTTGTCTCCTTCGCTGGCCGAAATCCACTCCAGTCGTAGTCGCTCCGGTTCTAGTCCCAAGTCTTGTAGAAGCATCTTGAGAAGGGCGATTCTCCTGGAAGCTTTGAAGTTCCCAGTAAGGTAGTGGCAGTCTGAAGGCAGGTGACAGCCAGCCACGAGCACTCCGTCTGCTCCATCCCTGAAGGCTTCCAGGATGAAGACAGGGTCTACTCGTCCACTGCACATAACGCGAATTATGCGGATGTTCGGGGGGTATTGAATTCTGCTTACACCCGCGAGGTCTGCTCCAGCGTAGGCGCACCAGTTGCAGAGGAACCCGATAATCTTCGGCTCAAAGTCTTCTCTTCCAGTCATGCTTTCACTTCCTCCGTTAAAGCGGCTCTAACTTGTGCTAGTATCTCATCAGTAGTAAAGTGACCGAGAGATATGGCTTTCGTAGGACAAGCCGTGCCACATACTCCGCAGCCCTTGCAGAGGGCTTCAATCACGTGGGCAGCTACCTTTCCGTCCTCCTTTTCCTTCAGCTCCATGGCGCTGTAGGGACAGAGGTGTTCGCAGATTCTGCAGCCGCTACATAGGTCTTCGTCCACGTTGGCCACTATGCCCTCCATCTCCAATTGCTTCTTGGACAGAATGGTTGCGGCACGGGCTGCGGCTGCACATGCTTGTGTGATGCTCTCGTCGATGAATTTGGGCGAGTGTGCCATTCCGCAGAGGAACACGCCGTCGGTCTGAAAGTCAACGGGTCTAAGCTTCATATGGGCTTCTAGGAAAAAGCCATCCTTGGTCAGTGGCACTTTGAGCATTTCGGCGATGCGCTTGTTATCCGAGTTAGGAATCGTTGCGGCGCTGAGGGCCACAATATCAGGCTCAACTTCAAGTTCACACCTTATAATGGGCTCCCAGAAGACAACTTTCAGTTTGCCACTTTCTATTGTCACCTTCGGTTTTCTGTCATCGGTGTAGTTCACGAATATTACTCCCCTAGCTGCTGCCTCGCGGTATTGGTCTTCCTTCAGGCCGTACGTTCTTATGTCCTTGTATAGAACGTAGACGTCGGTTCTGGGACTCGTCTCCTTTATCTTAAGGGCGTTCTTTATGGCCTGTCCACAGCAGATGCGTGCGCAGTTGGGATTCTTCTCGGTTCGGGCGCCTACGCATTGTATCATGACCACGGCATTGGCTTTAAAGCCGCCCTTCGCCAGATGCTCTTCCAACTCGTGCTGAGTCACGACGTGTGGGGAGTCGCCGTACAAGTATTCTGTTGGTTTGTATTCAGTCGCTCCAGTGGCGACTATGACAACGCCGTTCTCAACTTCCCTTTCCTTGCCGCCCTGTTTGATTCTTGATTTGAAGTTGCCGACAAAGCCACGGACATCGGTCACTTCAGCATCCAAATAGATGTGTACCATGCTGTTTTCAGTCACTTCTTTCGTCAGTTTTTGCAGGAATTCATGCGGGTCTTCGCCTTCAAGCGTGTAGTAGATGTTGCGCAGGTGACCACCTAACTCTTTTTCACGTTCCACGAGATGGACTTCGAAGCCTTGTTTGGCGAGTTCAAGGGCGGCAGTCATGCCGGAGACTCCGCCGCCGATGACTAAGCCGACGGGCGTTACGCCTATCACGGGCTTCTCTAAGGGTTTGAACAGACGAGTCTTGGCTACGACTGACCGGAGGAGTTCCTTCGCTTTTTCGGTGGCTTCTTCTGGCTGGTGCATGTGGACCCAGCTGCATTGATCCCGTATGTTCACCATCTCGAATAGGTAGGGGTTCAAGCCGGATTCTCGCACGGTCTCTCTGAAAAGGGGCTCGTGTGTCCTCGGTGTGCATGACGCAACGATTACTCGGTTGAGGTTATGCTGCTTGATTTTGTCTCGTATTATTCCCTGCGTGTCTTGGGAGCACGTGTAGAGATTTGCCTCTGCGTAAACCACGTCGGACAGCTTCTTGGCGTATTCCACGACTTCTGGAACATTGACCACGCCGCCTATGTTTATTCCACAGTGGCAGACAAATACGCCTATTCGGGGCTCTTCTCGACTCACGTCTCTTTCAGGTGGGTACTCTTTCTCAGCGATTTCCTTGCCTCTTTCGGAGGCGATAATGCTCATAGCTTTGGCGGCTGCACCGCTGGCTTGAGCGACGCTTTCAGGGATATCTTTGGGGGATGCGAAGGCGCCGCAGACGAAGATGCCTGATTTGGTGGTGTTCACTGGTGAGAAAACGTTTGTCTGGCAGAACTTGTATTGGTTAAGCTTTATGCCCAGCACTTCAGCCAGTTTTTCTGCACTCTTCGGCGGCTCCATGCCGATGGACAGGACGACCATGTCGAACCCTTCAGCCTTCGGCTCCTCCGCCTCCACGTAATGTAAAGTGAGGTGGTTTGTGATCGGGTTCTCGGTGACGCTTGCAACCCTCGATCTCACGAACCGTATGCCGTACTCTTCTTGGGCTCGGTTGTAGTAAGCATCGAACTCTTTCCCGTAGGCACGTATATCCATATAGAATATGGTGCAATCGAGTTGGGTGGGCACGTGTTCCTTGGCGATTATCGCCTCTTTGATGCCGTACATGCAACAGGCAGCAGAGCAGTAATTGTTGCCCAACTGGGCGTCCCGGGAGCCGACACATTGGATGAAGGCAACTTTCTTCGGGATGTCGCCGTCTGACGGTCGCAGCACCAGCCCGCCGTAAGGTCCAGAAGCGCTCAAGATGCGTTCGAGCTCGATGCTCGTGACGACGTTTGGAAACCGTCCATAACCGTATTCGCTCTTGCGCGTCGCGTCGAAGGGTTCGAAGCCGGGTGCAAGGATTATCGAGCCCACTTTTAACGCTGCTTCGCTGTCCTCTTGGTCGTAGACTATGGCCTCTGCCTTACAGATTTCTTGGCATGTCCCGCAGCCGATGCATTTTTCGCGGTCTATTATGAACTTGAGGGGGACTGCTTGAGGGTACTCGACGTAGATGGCGCTCCTTCGGCTTAGTCCCTCGTTGAACGTATCCACGGCTTCCACCGGGCATTTTTGGGCACACAGCCCGCAGCCGTTGCATTTCTCCTCGTTTATGTAGCGGCTCCGCTTTCGGAGTCTTACCTCAAAGTTTCCAGCATGCCCAGTTAGGCCCGTGATCTCACCGTTGGTGATGAGGGTGATGTTGGGATGTCTGCCAGTCGCGACCAGCTTAGGGGCGAGGATGCACATCGAGCAGTCGTTTGTCGGGAAAGTCTTGTCGAGTTGTGCCATAACGCCTCCTATGCTCGGTGACTGATCGAGGAGGTAGACTTTGAAGCCCGAGTCTGCGAGGTCGAGGGCTGCTTGAATCCCGCCCACTCCTCCACCGACCACTAAGACGGCGCCGACCTGCTCCTCAGCCATCTCATTGCACTTCCAACGCCTTGTAGAGGGGTGTATTTTCTTCAGCATGATCGAGGGCTATCATGCCCTTCCTCCGCATATCAACGATGTGACAGAGAACGTACGCTGGTTTCTCGTTGACGGCGACTGCGAGTTCTTTCACTGACAGGGGGTTCTGCTTTGTAAGAACGTGGATTTTGTGTCGAATATACTCTTCTTTGACTATCTCGTCAAGCAACTTCTCGTACTCTCCTTGAGGAATCGCTTCGCCGTAGACGTTCCTAGCCTCTGTCAGCTCCTCTTCTCTTCCAGTTAGGACGCGTAGGCGAAAATCTGCGGCCGCTTCTTTAGCCGCGAGAATGTTAAGCAGTGCTTGTTTGTTCTGTTTTCTCCCAGCCAGAGGAGATGGCCCCATGGTCATTATCTGGTTTCGGAAGTCGTCGACGATCTTGGCAAAGGGCTGGATTTCGGATGCGTAAATCCAGTCCAGTCTTAAGCGTTCTGGTTCGACGTCAGCTAGTGAGAGAAGTTTCTTCAGCATTGCCACCTTGTTCTCGGCTTGCAGGTGTCCTTCGATGTAGTGACAGTCTGGTGAGGGACAGCCTATTATCAGGACTCCGTCGGCGCCTCTGGCAAAGGTTTCAAGCACTACCACAGGGTCGAGTCGTCCCGCACACATTACTCTCACAATGTGCATCTTCGGGCTGCCCTTAAGCCCGCTGGAACGTTCGGTCTCCATTCCGAGGGGTAGGCTCCAGTTGCAGACGAAACCGATGATTTGGGGTTTGAACATCATGCAGCCTTCCTCCCCAGAGCCTTCGCAACCTCTGTGATAATCTGCGCGTCCGTGAACTGTTTCATGCTGATGGCTTTTTCGGGACAGCTAGAGCAGCAGATTCCGCAGCCCTTGCAGAGATCTTCGTCGACCTTGGCGATGCCCCTTTCGTCCTTCTTTATGGCGCTGAAGGGGCAGACTATTGCACACACGTTGCAGCCCACGCATAAAGCCTCGTCGACCACCGCCTTGTCTGCGTCACACAGACCCTCGTTTCCGAGACATTCTGTGCATGGTCCGCATGCGAGGCATCTTCGTGCCTCCAAGACAGCGTTCTCCTTGGTTTTTGTCATGACTCGGTCGGCTTCTTCAAAGCTCACTGCCCACCGACCAGAGTCCACGTGGGGACTCTCGTATCTTCTATGTTTCTTGCCCACCGTCTTCCAGTCTTTGACCCATGTTGTCTCTTCGATGTCTCTTTCTCTGCCTGCCTGCATATCCTTGCCGCTGAGGTAAAGGTCAATCGAAACAGCCGCCCGCCTGCCCGCCCCCACTGCCTCGATTACACTAGCAGGTCCTGTGACGATGTCGCCTCCTGCGAAAACGCCTGTCGTCCTAGTCTCCAACGTTAATGGGTCGGCTGAGACCCCGTTTGCACGCTCGTTCAGGAGGGCAGAAGATAAGCCGACGGTTTCGGCTACTTGTCCGATGGCTGGGATAACCGTGTCAACTTCATAGATGTGCTCGGAGCCTGGGACTTGGACGGGGCGTCTTCTGCCGCTCAGGTCTGGCTCTCCAAGTTCCATCCTGAAACACTCGACTGCCTTGACCTTGTTTCCATCGCCGATGATTCTCTTTGGGGTTACGAGGAACTGGAATCTGACGCCTTCTTTTTCTGCAGCCTCAATCTCATAAGGAAGTGCAGGCATTTCTTTCCTGGAGCGGCGGTAGAATATAGTGACTTCTTTTGCCCCGAGCTTCAGTGAGGTGCGAGCGGCGTCTATGGCGCTGTTGCCACCTCCGACGACTGCTACTCTCTCCCCCACTTTGAAAGTCTTACCCAATGCTAGGTCTCTCAGGAACTCGACGGCTGGAAAGACGCCGTCTAATTCTTCTCCGGGCACTCCCAGTTTTTGGCTTAGTTGGGCGCCTAAGGAGATGAACACGGCTTTGTAGCCCTGGTTTTTCAGGGTGTCTAGTCTGATATCTTTGCCGAATTCCACTCCTGTTTTGATTTCGACGCCCAGGTCTTCGATGTAAGCAATCTCGTTGGCTACAACGTATTTTTGCAGTCTGTAGTCGGGGATGCAATATCTCATCATGCCGCCGGGTTCGGGCATGCGTTCAAAGACTGTAACAGGGTAGCCGAGTTTGGCGAGTTCGTAGGCCGCGCTGAGCCCTGCTGGTCCAGCGCCTATCACCGCAACTTTTTCCTTGTGTTTTTTGGGTATAGGCTTCGGCTTGACTCTTCCTTGTTCTCGCTCGATGTCTGCAGCAAGGCGCTTTAGGTGGCGGATGCCCACGGGTTCATCTATTTCTTTGCGTATGCAGGCGTCTTGGCATGGACCGAAGCAGATTCTGCCGCAAATCGCTGGGAAAGGCATGCTTTTTCGTATTAATTCGACCGATTCTTCGAACTTTCCTTGTTGGATGAGGGCAATGTATCCTTGGACGTTGATGTCTGCGGGACAGGCAACGCGGCACGGTGGCAGCTTGCGTTTCTGTGTATTCCTAAGAATGTTTTCAGCCATCTTCTGAGACCTCCAGTTTGTTATATGGTCTATAGGAAGGTTAACTTGGTTTTAGAGGTTCTGCAATAGTCTTGTGTCGTTGTTTGACAGCCCATATTCTGTACTGCCTGGAGCCCATTAAATCTCTCAATTCTTCTTCTAACGTCACCACGTTGCTGGGCTTTATTTCTGCTATCCACCCTTCTCCGTACGGGTCTTCGTTCACTACAGTGGGCTTTCCTTTTGGGGCATCGTTTACTCTGGCGACTTTGCCGCTCACTGGAGGGTAGAGCTCAAACTTGAACATCCACGTTTCGACGTGTCCGAAAGGTCTCTCTCGCGTTGCCTCGTAGCCGATTGACTCGACCTGTATGCTGGATATTCCCTTCAGGCGTTGTTGGGCATAGTCGGATAAGCCTACTCGTATGTTTCCCTCAGGGGTCACCATTGCCCACATGTGACTACGGCTGCAGAGGAGTCTCTCTCTGATGACGGGGTATTCTATCTCTATCTCGACTTGCTTCTCCCGTTTCTGCCTCAGCTCGTTGAGGCGCATCTGAATGGCTTCCGAGACAAACTCAGATAGACTACGATACCGTCCTGTATCCAGCGTCCTTTCTACAGCGTTCAGCAGTTCTTGTCTGACTCGGACGGTTTTCCATTTCGCCATGCTCTTCTCTCCAGACTTCTGCCAATTACTAGGATTTCGAGAGTAGCTCTAGATACTTCTGCGCGCTCAGCATCTCTCGTATCCATTTCTCTGCGTCTACGGGTTGGACTTTCACTATCCATGTAGACGGCTCCGCGTTCAATACAAACGCGTCTTCAAGTATTTTCTCGTTGACTGCGACTATTTCTCCGTCCAGTGGCGAGTGCAAGTCGTACGTGAACCACCAGGATTCTGCGACGCCGAAGGGCTCGTCTTTTGAGACTTTGTCCCCGACGTTGCTGGTTCGTATGTTGACTATCTCTTTGAGCTGCTTCTGGAAGTGTTCGGTCATCCCGACTTCTACTTGACCTTCAGGAGTGAGCTGTGCCCACATGTGGTTGGGTGTATAGTACGATTGGGGAGGAAGTTGCGGGGCTCTGGCTGCCCTGTCTCTTTCAAGGTATTCTGTTACTCTCTGTTTTGCTAGAGCTTGTAAACGTTGCTGGATAGCTTCGGAGACGAATTCTGAGAGGCCTTTATAGTCGCTCTTCGCTACCTCTTTCTTGACTTCGTCCACGAGTTCCTGTTTTACCCTTACTGCTTTCCACTTTACCATATATTCTACCTTCCCCGTAGTTTCTGGTCGTATATATGACTCGGTGAGGAATATATACATAATGCTTATATTGTTGCCCTATGTAAATACTATATATACATAGGATGGTTCATATGGAAACCAGAAAGCTCCAGAAAGTCGGCTACTCGACACTATCCGTATCCCTACCCAGCAGCTGGATAAAAGAGAACAACCTCAAACGAGGAGACAGCATTTTCTTGATGCCAGAAAAAGACGGGACACTGAAAGTACTCCCAAACGAACTCTCGAGGCCAAAGGAAGACATCGACGAATACATCTGCAACGCAGACCTCTGCGGAGACCCAAAAATGCTCGAACGCGTAATCGTCGGCAACTACATACTGGGACGCGAAGTCTTCTCGATAATCTCATCCGAGAGGATGCATTCTGAACACATAGACGAGATAAGAGGAGTAATCCGCAAACTCATAGGGCTAGGAATAGTGGAGGAGACACCCGACCGCATAACCCTCCAATGCTCAATCGACCCGAAAAAATTCCAGATAGACATGCTCCTCAGAAGGCTCTCACTCATATCTCTAACCATAGTGAAGGAATCGGTCCAAGCACTCGTGGACTTTGACGAAACACTGGCTCAAGACGCCATAAACCGCGAAGATGAAGCCGACACAATGTACCTGCTGGCGATGCGGTTGCTGATTTCCGCGCAGAGAAAAAGGGAAGTGGCTGAGGGAATCGGGCTAACCGACCCGCTCTACATCCTCTACTTCGGGCTGATGCTCAGATATTTGGAGCTGATAGCCGATTACGCTGAAGAGATAGCCCGTAGGGTAATCACGCTTCTGCAGAAATATAGGGACAAACTGCCAAAATGGGTTATCGAGAGAATAGCCAACCTGAACGACTTGGCGCACGACTTGATCACTAAATCTGTGGATGCCTTCTTCATCGGCGACATAAAAATCGCAAACAGCCTCTTGGAGATGCTGACCTTCATAGAACTTGAAAGGGACAGACTGATGCAAGAACTCCCCGAACTCCCCCACTTGAGAGGCATCCTGTGGGACATTAACAGAATGGCAAACAACGGCGCAGGCATAGCTCTTATCGCCATCAATAACGCACTCGAGAAGAAGACCAAGATATGTTCAAAAAGATGGGCAGTGAGCGCGAAATAAGGCAAGCCCGAGGCGGTCAGCACAGCCTGTAGTCTACCTACATGGTTGTTGGCCGTGTCAAGTTGACGCCTTAGGGCGTTCAGCGTTCTTGCTGATCCATGCAAAATGCTTTTATCGCACGGCAGTCAAGACCAACTGCAACGAAGTGCTGCCGATGCCTAAGGGCTGCCGCGAGGAGAACTACCGTTTGGAAGGAATAGCCTTCGGACTCGCAGACGGCTTAATCATGTGTCTGGGACTGATAATCGGCGTCGCCGAAGCTACTTCGCAAACGAACCTAGTTCTCATCACCGGCATTATTGGAGGCTTTGCGAACGCTTTCGGCAACTCAATAGGGTTCTTCATGTCTCAGTCGGCAGAGAGAGCACTACAGATTCGTGAGACGACGGACCACGGAACAAACACAAGAATACACTCGAAACAAGAAGTGCTAGTTAACAGCGTCTTCGCCTTCGCCTCGACGATCGCCGCCACGTTTGTCCTGCTCTCTCCCTTCGCATGCTTTGAAATGACCACTGCAGTGATCCTCACTTTCATTATTGGAACAGTGATGGCGTTCGCTCTTGGAAGCTATATAGGTAAGACCAGCCACGAGAACCCCTTCAAAACAGGGGGAAAGTATGCCTTGCTCGCTATACTCGGGGCGGTAATCTCCCATTACATAGCTGATCTTGTAGGACCGGCAATCTGAGAAGCCCTGCAGGCGTGGAATCTTAAACTATATATTTGACATGTAACAGTCTTTATGCTCTTTAACCCATACTGCTTAGACTGGTGAAAGCATGGATAAGAAGAAGTTGAAGTTTGCGTTCTATTGGGCGGCGAGTTGCGGTGGCTGCGAGATCGCGGTGTTGGACATCAACGAGAAGATTTTGGACGTCGTGGCGTTGGCGGACATCGTGTTCTGGCCCGTCGCCATGGACGTCAAATACCGAGACGTGGACGCCATGCCCGACAACAGCATCGACGTCTGCTTCTTCAACGGCGCCATCCGCACCACCGAGAACGAGCACATGGCCAAACTGCTCAGGAAGAAAGCCAAAACCCTCATCGCCTTCGGCTCCTGCGCCTGCGATGGATGCGTCAAGGGACTCGCAAACCTCTGGAACAGAGAGACAGTGTTCGAAAGAGCATACCTCGAGACCCCCTCGACTAGCAACCCCAAGTCAGTGACACCCGAAACATCTGTAGAAGTTGAAGAAGGCAAATTGAGGCTCCCCGAGTTCTATGATACGGTGAAGACCTTGGGACAAACGGTAGACGTCGATTTTTACCTCTCCGGATGCCCTCCACCGATTCCCCTGATAGTTCAAGCTGTAGAAGCCATAGCCATGAACAAGCTACCTCCGAAAGGCTCGGTGCTGATGCCTAACAAATCCATCTGCGACGAATGCCCACGAGAAAAGAAGAATAGGCAACTGTCAGAGGTTAAGAGGATTTACGAAATTGACGATGACTTCAAAACATGCTTCTGGGATCAGGGGGTGATATGTATGGGACCAGCAACACGGGCCGGCTGCGGGGCCCAATGTCCGAAAGTTAACATCCCCTGCACAGGCTGCAATGGACCTGGCCCACAAGTGGCTGATCAAGGCGCAGCTGCCGTCAGTGCTCTGGCGTCCATAGCTACCAAGCCAGAAGTGATCGATCAAGTCGTCGACCCAATAGGAACATTCTACAAGTATTCCTTGGCACGTTCAATCCTACGGAGGAAGGTGATGAAGAAGTGAAGCAGATAACCATCGACCCCATCACGAGACTGGAAGGACATGGTAAGATAACCATATTCCTCAACGACGAGGGAAACGTGGAAAACGCCTACTTCCAAGTCCCAGAGCTGAGAGGGTTCGAGAAGTTTTGTGAAGGACGGAGGGCGGAAGACCTGCCCATCATTACCACGCGGATCTGCGGCGTCTGCCCCGTAGCCCACCACATGGCAGGCGCTAAAGCCTTAGATGCGGCCTTTAACGTCGAACCCACGGAGACGGCTAAGAAGCTCAGAGAACTCATGTACAGCGGCTACATCATCTACGATCACATCCTGCACTTCTACTTCCTCGGCGGACCCGACTTCGTCGTCGGACCCGATGCACCCCCAGCTAAAAGAAACATCCTAGGCGTGATAGAGAAAGTCGGCTTAGACATCGCCAAAGAGGTGATCAAACACCGCGCCTACGGACAAAAGATAACGGGCATAATCGGCGGCAGACCCACCCACCCGGTGAGCGCGTGCATTCCAGGCGGAATAGCGAAAGCGCTATCCGAAGAAGAGAGGCAAGAAATCGAGAAGATGGTCAGAAGCTGTGTGGAGTTTGCAAAGTTCTCCCTGAAAATCTTCGACGATGTGGTGCTCAAGAACACCGACTACGTGAACCTCATCACAAGCGACGCCTACGCCCTGCCGACCTATTACATGGGTACGGTGGACCGGGACAACAAGGTGAACTTCTACGATGGCCAAGTGCGCGTCGTCGACCCGCAGGGCCACGAGTTCATCAAATTCACGCCTAACGAGTACTTAGACGTCATCGAGGAGCGTGTGGAGCCGTGGACCTACGTGAAGTTTCCCTACCTCAAGAAAGTCGGCTGGAAAGGCTTCACGACAGGTCCAAGCAGTGGTATATACCGCGTTGGACCTCTTGGAAGGTTGAACGCTGCAGAAGGGATGACGACACCTTTAGCTCAAGCAGAGTACGAGCGGATGTACAAGACGTTAGGCGGAAAACCCGTGCATGCCACCTTAGCTTTCCACTGGGCGAGGCTTATTGAACTCATGTACGCGACTGAACGAGCTTTGGAGCTGATTACGGACGAGGGCATAACAAGGAAAGACATCAAGAACAAGCCTGGTAAACCTGGTGAGGGTGTCGGAATCGTCGAGGCAGCTCGAGGCACGTTAATCCACCACTACAGTCTCGACGAGAAGGCACTTGCAAAGAAGGTTAACCTCGTCGTGGCAACAACTCACAACGCTCCTGGCATCTGCATGTCAGTCAAGAATGCGGCTAAAGGTCTGATCAAGAACGGCAGGGTCAGCGATGGGCTGCTGAACATGGTGGAGATGGCGTTCAGGGCTTACGACCCGTGCTTTGCCTGTGCTACCCACACAGCTATCGGCGAAATGCCATTAGAAGTCCATGTTTACGACAGCGAGAGGCGTTTGGTTGAGAAGATTAGGAGATGAAGGAGGAATAAAGATGAGCGAAGTCAAAGTTGGAGTGTTCCTCTCCGACGGCGGAAAACAGCTCTCGGAAATCCTAGATTTTGAAGCGTTGACAAGCTTTGCGAAGGAAGTTCAAGGCGTGGTTTACGTTGCAAGAAGCACCGAGTTCTGGCAGGGCAAGGGACTGCAGACGATTGTTGACGCCATTAAGAGCGAGAAGGTAAACCGAGTCGTGGTGGCTGAAACTCTCCCGAAGCTGAGTGAAGTGAAAATAGCTGCGGCTGTGGAAGAAGCGGGTTTGAACCCCTACTTAATGGAGTTCCTCGACCTCAAAGACCACTGCGCAATGCCCCACCGAAACAACCCGTCCGAGGCTACAGAGAAAGCCAAAGCCATGCTTAAAGGCGCCGTTGAACGAGCCAAACTCCTAGAACCCTTGGAGAAGCTGGAGTTCCCAGCCCTCAAATCCATCTTAGTCGTCGGCGGCGGAATCGCCGGCATTCAGACAGCCATAGACCTGGCAGACCTAGGGTTCGAGGTGCACCTAGTCGAGAAGGCGCCGTTCCTCGGGGGCTTAGCCGCTCGCGCTGGACGTTTCTTCCCAACTGACGACTGCGCCATATGCATACAGTCACCCACCTCAGACGTTAAGACGATCACGCACACCTCGCGGAAATGCATCTACCGCTCGGGCTTCAGCGAAATCCCCGACCTCAACATTATGACCAACTCAAAGGTCGTAGCAGTTGAGGGCGCCCCTGGAAACTACAAGGTTACTATCGAGGAGAAGCCACGATACGTCGACGAGTTGAAGTGCACCCAATGCGACAAGTGTACCACAGTCTGCCCCGTAGAGGTTCCTGATGAGCATAACGCGAAGCTGAAGCTCCGCAAAGCCATATACACGAACGTACCCAACGTCTACCCGCCTGCCTACGTCATAGATGAAAACGTATGCAAGTTCCGCGACTGCGCCAAATGTGTTGAAACCTGCCCACCCAAGGCAATCAACTTAGACCAGAAGCCCAAACGTGTCACTCTCAATGTGGGCAGCGTAGTCTTGGCAACGGGCTTCAAGGAATTCGACTCCAACATCATAAAGGAATACCACTACGGTGACTACCCAAACGTCATAACGAACCTTCAACTCGCCCGTATGATAGACAGCTTCGGTCCAACAGGCGGAGTCGTCATCCGACCCTCAGACCGCAAGCCCGCCAACAAAATCGTCTTCATCCAATGCGTCGGCTCGCGCGACAGGCGCTGGATGCCCTACTGCTCCAGCATCTGCTGCATGATTTCTCTGAAACATGCCACGCTGATTAAGGCGGCGTACCCAGACTCGGACATCAGCATATGCTACATTGACATAAGAACCACGGGACGAGAACACGAGTACTACTATGAGCGAGCACGAGAAATGGGGATAAAATTCATCAAGGGAAGACCGACCGAAGTCACAGAGGATCCCGAGACGGGTAGACTAATCGTAGACGTCGAAGATGCGCTTCTGCACACGTTCCTAGACTTGGAGGCAGACCTTGTCGTGTTGGCGCCCGCCATGGTACCGGCCGAGGGCACGAGGGAGTTGGCCGAGCTCTTTAAGCTGGACCTAGAAGAGGACGGCTTCTTCAAGGAGTACAACGCCAAACTAAGACCCACTGAGACCAAGCTCAGAGGCATCTTTTTGGCTGGAGGAGCGACTTTCCCGAAGGACGCACCGACGGCATCTCTGCACGCTCACTCTGCAGCGATTAAGGCAGCAAAGTTCTTGAACACGGGCAAGATCGTCAAAGACCAGAGAACTGCGGTGGTCAACGAGGACTACTGTGGCGACTGCGAATTCTGCCCAGTCACTTGTCCATATGGCGCCATAAGCATAGAGCCGACCACCGAAGACCACTTTGTTGCAAGAATATCAGACCTGAAGTGTGAGGGATGCGGCATCTGCGTCGGAACCTGCCCGCTGAACGCCATTGAGCTGAGGCACTCTAGGCCGAACCAGATGCGGGCACAGGTTGAGGGGCTGCTGTCAGTAAACGGCACGTCTAAGCCTCTAATTCTCGCATTCTGCTGCTCTGAATGTGGTCACACGGCTGTGGACTCGTCAGGCATGGCTATGATGCAGTACCCCGCAAACATCAGAGTCGTTAAGGTTCCATGCACGGGCATTCTGCAAGTCCACCAGTTCCTGGAGGCTTTCAAGGCTGGAGCGCAGGGTGTGATGGTCGTCGGATGCAAGAATGATGGCTGCCACTACGAGGTCGGCAGTGAGAAGGCTGAGAAGCGGGTGAAGCTGACGAGAATGCTGCTAAAGGAATACGGCATCGAGCCTGAGAGGCTGGAGATGTTCAACATGGTCTACATAGAGGGAGACAAATTCGCCGAGACTGTGCTGATGATGACTGAGAGGCTGGAAGGGTTCGGTCCTCTGCATCTGCTGGGAGCTAAGGAGAGCTAAAGACGAATGGGGCATAAGAAGGCGGCTAGCGTAGGGTTCGCCGACGAAATCGTGAACCGCTTGGGCGGCGAAACATTGACCCTATGCTACCAATGCGGAACCTGTGCTAGCAGTTGCCCAGTGGCGAAGATTAGCCCGCGCTTTAACCCCAGAGAGGTCATCAAGCTTTCAATACTGGGGCACAGCGAAGAAATTCTTTCAGGCGACTCGATATGGCTGTGCTGCTCCTGCTACAACTGCCAAGAACGATGCCCCCAGAAGGTTGAGATAGCAGACCTGATTTACGCACTTCGAAACACTGCCATTGAGAAGGGATACATGCCGAACATCTACTCCGAGTTCGCCTCCGCCATCCTGAATGATGGCCGAATAGCCAAGGTTTCCCAGTTCGTGGAGAACAAGCGACCAACACTCGGCTTGCCGCCTCTTCAGCCCACTGGCGTTGAGGCGTTAAAAAGAATCTTCTCCGCAACGGGATTTAACAAGTTGCAGCCTAAGAAGGAGGAAAAAGCGAAGTGAAGAAGTACGCGTTGTTCCTAGGCTGCACTATACCTGCCCGCCAGCCCAATTACGAGTTGTCAGCAAGAAAATCTCTAGCCAAACTCGGCGTCGAGCTTGTGGACTTGGCGAACACGACCTGCTGTTGCCCACCCCCAATCCAGTCGCTAAATTTGGAGACCAGTATAGCCGTCGCCGCGTACAACATCTGCCTGGCCGAGGAGACGGGCGTAGACCTGCTCACTTTGTGCAGCGGCTGTTTCGAGTCGCTTGCCATGGCGAACTCGATGCTGCGGCAGGATGAAGAGCTGAAGGGTAGGATTAATAGGGTTCTGTCTGAGGCTGGAAAGGAGTTCAAGGGCAGCGTCGAGGTTAAGCATTTCCTCCAAGTCTTGATGGACGACGTGGGGCTTGAGCGCATCGAGAAGAGTGTAGCTGAGCCTCTAACGAGTCTTAGGGTAGCGGCGTTCTACGGTTGCCACGCCCTCAGACCGAGCAAGCTGCTGAAGCTCGACGACCCGGAGCGTCCACGCATCCTTGAGACATTGATTGAGGCTCTGGGCGCTAAGAACGTGGAGTACAGGAATAAGTTGAAGTGCTGCGGCGGGCTTCTGAGAGGCTTTTCCGATGACCTGGCATTAGACCTTGCCCGAGAGAAGCTGGCGAACACGTCTAAAGCTGGTGTCGACTGTATCGCAACCCTCTGTCCGTTCTGCTTTGTGGCATTAGACATCGGACAAATGCAAGTGCGGTCGAAGTTCAACGAGAACTACGACATACCAGTGCTGCATTACTCGGAGCTGTTGGCTTTGGCTTTGGGAGTAGATCCGAAGCAACTGGCGCTCGACACCCATAAGATAAAGACCGACAAAGTAGTCAACAAAATACTCCAATGACCCTCTTGATTTTCCTTCGCCCTCAACCTCATGCCTTTTTGACGTATTCTAAAATGTTATGCGGCGATTTGGCGTCGATCCACATTTGGATGAAGTGAACGGCTCCAACTTTGTTCCTAACGTTCTCAATGTGCAGCGTTCGGTCGTCGACGTAGAGTATCTCTTCTGGCTTGAGCGGGATGCCTTCTTGGGAAAGCTCTGAAAGTGTGCTCGCGATCATCAAGTGTTTGTTTTCGTGAAACTCGGCTTTCACTATCCTGAAAAAACGGTTTATGCTGAGCAGTGTGAGTGCTTGTTTCACGGGTTCTGGCTTGTTCCATGAAGCAATAGTCATCGTGACTCCCATGCGCTGCAACGCGCTCAGCAGCTCACGCATGCCCTCGTAAAGGCAGAAAGTCACACCATCGGCATCCGAGACTGTGTCTCCGTCGACGAGTTTGAATGGGAGAGCCAAGTTTGAGACGTTGGGGTGGGACCACAGGGTTTTGTCGGCGTCGAAGACAACCAGCTTAATAACCATAGTAATACCAGAGACGGGTATGCTATTTCTTACTCGTAAGATACTCGTGCATCGCTTTGGCAGCCTTCTTTCCAGCACCCATAGCACTGATAACTGTGGCTTCACCGGTGACAATGTCTCCGCCTGCATAGACGCCGTCGAGGCTTGTCTTCCCATGTTCATCGGTCACAATCGTACCCCATTTTGTAACCTCTAAGCCTTCAGTGGTACTTTGAATAATGGGGTTAGGCGTGCGACCAATCGCAATAATAACCGTGTCGGTGTCCTTCACAAATTCTGAACCCTTAACAGGCACAGGTCTCCGTCTGCCGGATTCGTCTGGTTGGCCCAGCTCCATGAGAATGCACTCCATATGCTTGACCCAGCCCTTCTCGTCGCCGATAAACCTCGTAGGCGCGGCTAGAAACTTGAAAACAATGCCTTCCTCCTCAGCGTTCTCAACCTCCTCCTTTCGCGCCGGCAACTCTTCTCTCGAACGTCGGTAAACTACGCAGACCTCCTCGGCGCCTAAACGCAAAGCCGACCGGGCAGAATCCATTGCCACGTTACCGCCGCCGATGACCACGACATGCCTTCCAATCTTTATTGGGGTGTCATGCTCTGGAAACGTATAAGCCTTCATCAGATTAACTCTAATCAAAAACTCGTTCGCAGAGTAAATGCCGCCCAGATTTTCGCCTGGAATCCCGAGAAACTGAGGCAGCCCAGCACCAGTGCCGACGAAAACGGCGTCAAACCCTTTCTTCAGAAGCTCAGGAATAGTGTGCGTCCGACCGACCAGACAATCAGTGCGAATCTCAACCCCAAGCTTCTGAACAAAATCAGCCTCCGTCTGAACAACGCTCTTAGGTAAACGAAACTCAGGAATCCCGTACATGAGCACGCCGCCAGGAAGATGCAACGCCTCAAAGATGACAACTTTATACCCCAACTTCGCCATATCTGCGGCTACAGTTAACCCTGCCGGGCCAGCACCGATCACAGCGATTCGCTTTCCGGTCGGCGAGGGCTTGTTGGGGACATCGACCCCGGTAATTCTCTCCCAATCCGCTAAGAACCTTTCTAGACGCCCAATACTTACCGGGTCACCAACTTTGCCAAGCACACAGAATTTTTGGCATTGTTCCTCTTGTGGGCATACGCGCCCGCAGATGGCGGGAAGACAATTCTTCTCCTTGATCTTTTTGGCTGCCGCGCGGTAGTCTTTTTCTTTCATTAACCTGATGAAAGCAGGAATGTCAATCTCAACGGGACAACCCTCTACGCACTGGGGTTTTGGACATTGAAGACAGCGGTTAGCTTCAGTCAACGCCTGGTCCTCGGTGTAGCCGAGAGCGACCTCATTGAAGTTTCTTCTGCGTTCTTCTGGTTTCTGCTTGGGAATGGGCACTGACGTCTTTTCGATTTTCGGTTTTGGCTTAGACTCGCTCATGGTGACCGCACTCCCCCTGCCACCGTTGCAGAGCCAGCTTTTCTTCTGAAAGAAAGACCAGTTGTCGCTTCAATAACTCTCCAAAATCCACCTGGTGAGCATCAAACTCAGGTCCATCGACACACGCAAACCTTGTTTTCCCACCCACAGTCACTCTGCATGCTCCACACATGCCCATGCCATCAACCATAATAGGGTTCAAACTCACGATAGTCTTAATATTATGCGGTCTTGTAGTTTCGGCAACAGCACGCATCATAAGCGTTGGCCCAATTGCATAAACAATATCAAACTTGTAGCCTTTCTGAATCAACATTTTTAACACGTCGCTAACGAATCCCTTATGCCCCTCTGTTCCGTCGTCTGTTGAGATAAAAAGCTCGTCGGCAATTTCTGCAATCGCATCCTTAAGAATCAGCAACGCAGCAGTTTTGGCCCCAATAATCGCAATTACTTTGTTGCCCGCATGCTTTAAAGCTCTCATGATAGGAAAGGCTGAGGCAGTGCCCACTCCACCGCCCAAGACACAGACAAGACCATAACGCTTTATCTCACTGGGATTACCTAATGGACCAGCAACATTCAACACAGCTTCTCCTACCTTTAGAGCACCAAGTTTCTCAGTCGAAGCCCCGACCTCAAGGAAAATCAGGGTTATTGTCCCTTTTCGTGCATTCCAATCCATAAGGGTCAGAGGAATCCGCTCTCCCCGATTATCTATCCTCAGAATTACAAATTGCCCCGCCCGAGCCTTTTCGGCAATCTCCGGCGCATGAATCTCAAGCAGTTTGATCTTCTGCGCTAGCTCTTTCTTTCCAACGATTTGATACATGACCAGTATCCGTCCAACAGAGCGTCTGTGAGAGAGAAATCAAGAAGCGCCTTAAGAGATATAAGTATATACATTCGCGCGACATTTTCCACAATGCGCCAACATGTTTCAGCCGTGCGCGTACGTCGAATGTCAAGACGATATTCCTGAACCTTTGTGTCACAATAGACGAAAAGACAATTCTTCTAAAGGATTAGCAGTCTTTAGCCCTTGTAGTAGTAGGGTTTTTCGGTATAGCGGAAAGCTTCGGTCGCGGCTACGATGGCTTGACCGACTGCGGTGCCCACCTGTTTGACCGTGTTATTGGTGACGTCTCCTGCCGCGAAGACGCCTTGGATATTCGTTCTCTGGCGAGGGTCAACTATTACGTAGCCTCCCTCGTCCGTGGTGATTCCAGCCTCTTTGAGGAACTGGATATTGGGTTCTTCTCCAACCTGGATGAATATGCCGTCAGTCTGCAGCTCCTTCAACTCGCCAGTGCTCTTATTCTGCAAGACGATGCTCTTCACGATGGTATCGCCTCTAATCTCCTTGACTTCAGAGTTGAGCAGGAACTCCACATTCTGCTCTCGCAGGGTTTCTACGGAGGCGGCGTCCGCTCTGAGCGCTTCCCGCCTATGCACCAGCTTAACGCTGGCAGCGATGTTTGATAAGTAACGTGCGGTCATCGCGGCTGAGTTGCCACCTCCGACCACGATGACCCTTTTGTCCTTGAAGAAGGCCCCGTCGCATAGGGCACAGTAGCTCACTCCTCTGCCGAGGAATTCCTGCTCGCCTAGCACGTTGAGCAGCCGATGCTTCGTGCCCGACGCGATTATCACTGCCGATGCGGAATATTCCCCCTTCGCCGTCTTCACAAGCTTTTTTTCGCCTCTGAAATCTACTGAGACGGCTTTTTCCAGCTCGTTGAGTTGGGCTCCGGATTTTCGGCAGTGAGCCGTCATCTTCTCCACCAGTTCAGGTCCCCTTATGCTCTCGAAGCCAGGATAGTTCTCTATCCAAGGGGCAACGGCGGCTTCGCCGCCGGACATTTTTTCCTCAAGAATTAGTGCCTTCAGCCCGCTTCTGCCAGCATATACTCCCGCCGCCAGCCCTGCAGGACCAGCACCGATTATGATTAGGTCCCAGGTCTCCATTTTTCACTCGGTTTAGAGGCTACTGAAACGGGGCTAATAAACCCACTGCCCACAAAACCCGTGGAAAAGCTTTATTAGTGTTCTTCCTTTGTTACAGAGACTGCTAGCGGATAACGTCCGCTGGAATGTAACCCCTTCATGCGGGTTGAACCACAAGCTGGAGAAAGACCACATTGGCGTACAAGTACATCGCCGAAGCCTGGGAGAAGCCAGAATCCTCCTACGTTAAAGAACTGATGTGGCACAGGCTCATCCAATGGCGCAAACAGCCCACAGTCATACGCATAGAGAAGCCAACACGTTTGGACAAGGCGCGGAAGTTGGGCTACAAGGCCAAGCAAGGCTTCGTCGTATCACGCGTCAGGATAAAACGAGGCGGTCTAAGCAAAAAAAGACCACGATCAGGCAGAGTGCCCAGACGCATGGGAGTCACGCGCTTCAAACCCGCCAAGAGCGCTCGACTAATCGCAGAAGAGCGGGCAGCCCGAAGATACCCCAACCTTGAAGTCATCAACTCCTACTGGGTGGGACAAGACGGACGCTTCAAATGGTACGAAGTCATCATGGCAGACCCGGCGCATCCTACCGTTATCGCAGACAAGGACATCAACTGGATATGCCAAAAACAGCACAAAGGACGAGCCCACAGAGGACTCACCAGCGCAGGCAAAAAAGTCAGGGGACTCAGACACAAGGGAATAGGCGCAGAAAAAGCCCGGTAGAGAACGCCCGCCTCCATACAACGTTCATTTTGGAAGCATGCTCTTCATTAGCTTTATTACGTGAAAAGATCCTAGAGTAGCCCAGCAAGGGGACCCGTGTAGATATGCTCGTCGTCATCCGAATAGGCGGATCAGTCATAGCCTCCCCAGTAAACCCCCAACTCATACAACAATACATAACACTCCTCAAACAGTTGAGGAAAGAAGGACACGAGATAGTGACAGTCGTCGGAGGCGGCGCCCTAGCGAGAGAATTCATCCGAACGGGCAACAAACTTGGCCTAAACGAACAAGGACAGGACAAGCTAGCCATAAACGTCTCACGCCTCTACGCCCTCCTCATCGCTCTTAAGCTGGGCAAGGACGGAACAGGAACCGTGCCCACCTCCATAAGCGAGGCGGTTAAAGCATTAGAAAGGGGCAAAGTAGTTGTGATGGGCGGACTGAAGCCTGGAATGACGACAGACACCGTCGCCGCCTATATCGCTCAGAAGACGAAGGCGAACCTGCTGATTAAAGCCAGCGATCAGGAAGGCATCTACACTGAAGACCCGAGGAGACACAAAGATGCGAAGAAGCTCGACAGAATAACCTTCAAAGACCTTGCGAGACTGCTGGAACAAGATCGCCACAAGGCCGGGATACACCAGATCCTAGACCCCGTGGCGGTCAAAACCCTAAAGGACAGGGGTATTAGAACCGTCGTAGTCAACGGGAACGATCATAAGAACCTTCGACGAGCCATAGATGGAGAAGAGGTCGGCACAGTCATAACGGAATAAGACATAAATAACCACGTATCATTGTGCCTTAGTGATGTGAAGGGATGTCCCGCCAATTTACCTAGACCGCAGCACGATTTTCACTGTTGACAGCTCGGAGCATCCTCAAAACAATTTTGACATGTGGAGACTTTTTATTCAGACAACGCTAAACTACACTGGAACCCCTGCGAAGAATGGAGGCAAAGGCAGTGGTTGAATTCCGTCAGCACGAACAAAAAACGCTCCTAACGTTGGATAGGCTGGGCGGCAAAGCCGACGTGGACCACGTCGCAAAAACCAGCGGGCTAGCCCACGCAGCGGTCATGCGAGCAGCACTCACCCTGTCAGAAAGAAGCTTCGTTCAACTCAGCGAATACAAACAGATAGTAGCAACCTTAAACGAGGAAGGAAAAGACTACGCGAGGAAGGGACTGCCAGAACGCCGACTCGTCACAGCCTTAACCAACCTAGGCGGCACGGCTGAAATCGACAAAGTCGTCAGAAAAGCAGACGTGGAGAAACACGTTGTGCCCATCGCTCTAGGCTGGCTACGACGGAAGGGCTGGGCCAAGATGGAGGAAGAAAGAAAATTGAAGATCTTAGGCGAATCCGCAAGAGGGGAGGACGAAGAACTCCTCGAAGTCCTCGCGCAAGCGGGCTCAACGATCGTCGGAGGACTCAGCGACAAGCAACGGGAAGCCATAGAAACCCTGAAAAAACGCAAGTTGTTGGAACTCCAAGAGAAGGTCGTCCGAACATTGGTGCTCACCCAAAAGGGTAAGGAGTTGGTCGAGGAGGGAATTGAAGCTGCCGAAGAAACAAGCCAGTTGACTCCTGAGCTCATCCTCACGGAAAAGTGGCGAAAGACAAAACTGAGGAAGTTCAACGTTGCAGCGCCCGGTCCGCTTACCTACCCGGGCAAAGCGCATCCGCTACAGCAGATCATCGAGCGGGCAAAGGAGATTTTTCTAGAGATGGGATTCACCGAGATACGAGGACCGCTGGTGGAGACGGCATTCTGGAACTTTGACGCCTTGTTCCAGCCTCAAGACCATCCTGCCCGGGAGATGATGGACACATTCTATGTCTCCGTTCCTAAGGCGGGAAGACTACCGGGAAAGGGCGTCGTGAACGCTGTGGCAAAGACTCACGAGGAAGGCTGGACGACAGGTTCCAGAGGATGGGGTTACAAGTGGAACAGGAATGAAGCGAGAAGGCTGGTGTTGCGGACACACACGACTGCTGAGACCATAAGATACCTCTCGAGGCACAAGAAACCTCCGATCAAGATCTTCTCGGTCGACCGAGTCTACCGCAACGAACAAGTGACCGACATACACACGGCGGAGTTCCACCAGATCGAGGGCATCGTCGTGGATAAGGGTGTCACGCTGCGGGATTTGATGGGCACTCTGAAAACCTTCTATGTCCGCTTTGGATTGAAGAAGGTGCAGTTTTGGCCTTGCTACTTCCCGTACACTGAGCCGTCGGCGCAAGCTATAGTTTATGTTCCGAAGCTAAAGAGGTGGATGGAGCTGTGCGGAATGGGCATGTTCAGGCCGGAGGTCTTGGCTCCCATGGGAATCAAGTATCCCGTGTTGGCGTGGGGAGGAGGACTGGAGCGGATTGCCATGCTAGAGCTTGGGCTAGAGGATATTAGGCTGCTGTATGGAAACCGCCTGGGATGGATCAGGAGGACACCGCTTTGCCAGTGATCACAATTGCAAGAGAACGCTTCTCCAAGTTTGTGGGACGTGAGCTCAGTGTCGCAGACATGACTGAGTGGTTCCCGTGGCTGGGCTTTGACATCAAGGAAGTCGGGACGGATTCTGTCAAAGTGGAGTTTAACCCCAACCGCGTCGACTTCTGCAGCCATGCAGGAGTAGCACGAGCGTTCAAAGGCTTGAGAGGCTGGGAAGTTGACTTGCCAAAGTATGTGGTGCGGGAGGGTAAAACGGTGCTTAACATCGACAAGGCTGTCTCCTCCGTGCGACCTTACATGCTTGCGGCAGTTGTGCGGGGGCTAAAACTTGACTCTGAAGACGTTGCTGACCTGATGGAGATGCAGGAAGACCTGCACTGGGGGATCGGTAGAGACCGCAAAAAGGCTTCAATCGGAGTGCACAATCTTGACGCCGTCACGTCGCCTTTCACGTACACGGCTGTGGAGCCTCGAAGCGTCAGATTCGTCCCTCTCGACAAGGCCGATGAGATGAGCCTCAAGGAGATTCTCGACAAACATGAGAAGGGCATGATTTACAAGCATCTAGTCGACTGGGCGCCCAAGTATCCACTGCTCGTCGACAGGGATAGCAAGGTGCTTTCGATGCCGCCGATAATTAACGGTGAACTCACACGAGTGGACGAGAGAACGCGGAACTTGTTTCTCGACGTGACTGGGCCTGACTACGCCGCAGTTGAAAGAAGCCTGAACATACTTGCGACAGCTCTAGCAGACATGGGAGGCACAGTCGAGAGGGTCAGGGTAAACTACCACGACCGCACAGTATTCTCGCCAGACCTGACACCTCAGAAGGCAAAACTTCATACAGCCTACGCCGAGGAGCTACTCGGTATTAGACTATCAGAGTCGAAGACAATCGAATGTCTGAAGAAGTGTAGACTGGGTGCTAGAAACGCCGGAAAGGGCATTGTTGACGTGGAGGTTCCAGCCTACCGCATCGACATCTTGCATGAAGTGGACTTGGTGGAAGAGGTAGCTATTGGCTACGGCTACTACAGGTTCAAACCCACATTTCCACGCGCAGTGACAATCGGTGAAAGACACAGGACATACGTAGCCGCCAACAAGGCTAGGCAGGTCATGATAGGCATGGGTTTCACTGAAGTGGTCAACTTCACTCTCACAAACGAAAACCGGCACTATGAAAAGATGCGCATAGAAGTCGGCAAACCAGTCAAGCTCGCCAACCCCGTATCGTCTGAATACACTATAATGCGACAAGACCTGTTACCGAACTTGATGAAGAACCTTTCAGAGAATAAGCATGAGAGTTTCCCGCAGAGACTCTTCGAAGCCTCAGATGTGGTTTGGCTTGACAGCAGACAGGAGACAGGATGCGAAAGACGCCTCCACTTAGCTGCTGTGTCCTCACACGCCGCCGCAGGTTTCACCGAGATGAGGTCTGCGGTTGAAGCCCTGTTTTCGAATGTGGGGGTCAAGGGATGGAAGATAGGTGCAACCGTGCATCCAAGTTTCATCGAAGGAAGAGCAGCAGCAATAAGCGTGGAAAACAGGCAACTAGGAGTCCTCGGCGAAGTGCATCCACAGGTTTTGAACAATTTCGAGCTGGAAAACCCGACCTCGGCGTTCGAAGTAGACCTCGAAGCCTTGGCATGCTGAGAAACCTTTTTCCCAACCTGTTACGCTTAATCTGGTTGAGCGATGAGACGAGCGACTAATCCCGCCGAAACCCTCTCTGAGGGCTCGCGCCGACGGACTCGACAGAAGCTGGCCCATCGGCTTGCTCATGAAGAAGGGCTTACCCAAACGCGAGACACGGCGGGCGCGGGTGCAAAACTCCCACGCCGGAGAGAGCTCAGCCGAGAAGAGCGTGACGCTCCATCGATGAAGTCGAGTGTTAGGTTGACGTGGGATACAATCACCCGCGAGAAGAGAATGGGAACTCTTAAGTCTCCAATCGTTGAATGTTACCGCGCAGTTGAGGGAAACAGGTGGACGTTGAGGAAAGATTCGAACTAGTCACACGCAACACCGTGGAAATCGTGACACCCGATGAGCTACGTAGTTTGCTCGAGACGAAGTCAAAGCCAAGAGCTTACTGGGGGTTCGAGTCGAGCGGTCTTATGCACCTTGGGCTTGGACTCGTCTGCGGCGCAAAGATGAAGGACATGGTGAAAGCGGGCTTCCACTTCATCATCTTCCTAGCCGACTGGCACTCGTGGATAAACGACAAGCTCGGAGGCCAGATGGACAATATACGCCTGTGCGGCGAATACTTCAAAGAGTGTTTCACCGCCTTGGGGATAGAGGGTGTCGAGTACAGATGGGCAGCCGATCTTGCAGAAGGCATCGAATACTGGGAAAAAGTCGTGAAAGTAGCGAAGAACGCCTCAGTGCAGCGGATATGGCGAGCTCTCCCCATTATGGGCAGGGAGATGAACCTCTCGGATGTCGAAACCGCCTGGCTATTCTACCCCTGCATGCAGGCAGCAGACATATTCCACATGAACCTTGATGTAGCTTGTGCAGGCATCGACCAACGCAAGGCACACATGCTCGCCCGAGACGCAGCAGAAAAGCTGCGTTGGCAGAAACCTCAGTGCGTTCACGTCCCACTGTTAATGGGGTTGCAAGGGCCAGCCAAAAGCGAACAGCAGCTCGACGAAGACGCCGCGTTGAACCTGCAAATAGTGTCAAAAATGTCCAAGAGCCAACCGAAAACATGCATCTTCGTCCACGACTCGCCCGAAGCCATCAAAGGCAAATTGAACGATGCATACTGCCCACCGAAACAAGTCGCCGACAACCCGCTGCTCGAGACAGCAAGACTCGCTGTCTTCACGAACACCACAGAGTTGACCATCACGCGCCCCCCCAAATACGGCGGTACTGAAACCTTCACAAGCTACGTTGAGCTCGAAGAGGCGTACCGAGACGGCAAAATCCACCCGCTTGACTTGAAGAACGGTGTTGCCGAAGCCCTAATACGCATATTAGAACCAGTTCGAAGACACTTCAAGGACCATCCTGAGAAACTGGACAAGATGAAACAAATCGAAGTGACAAGGTAGGACAACATTGTCCACACACTTGAAAGAAAAGCTAGAGAAGATTGAGGAGCTCCTCGAGAGACTTGCAGCTCATTCGGCAAAAGGCATTCCGATAGTCGTTGAAGGAAAGAAAGACGTCGATGCACTCCGAAGACTGGCCTTTAACGGCGACATAATCGCGGCGAAGACGCGAAAGTCCTTCCTCGCCCTGGCGACGGAGATTGAACGTTTAGACTCGGATGAAGTGCTGCTCTTGATGGACTTTGACAGACGGGGCAAAGAGTGGACCAAACGGTTGACCGAGTACCTTGAACGATCTGCAGTCAAGCCCAACGCGTTCTTCTGGCATGAACTGCAGGAACTCGTGGGCAACGAGGTCAATGAAGTGGAGGGGCTGCTGCCTTACCTGCAGACCTTGAGGAGTAAGAGTGGAAAGTCGCAAACTATAATAGAGAGCAAGCTGTAAGCGAATACAGTTCACATTCACGTTAGTGCGTGATGTTAATCCTTACACATATCACTTGGAGGTGACGTTAATGGGATCATCACAAACCGTTACAGTAAAGTATGAAGTCCACGCGAAATTCGAAATTGACGGCGTCGTGGAGAAGCCCGACGTCATAGGAGCAGTCTTCGGGCAGACCGAAGGCCTTTTCGGAGCCGAACTAGACCTGCGCGAACTGCAAAAGTCGGGACGAATCGGAAGAATCGAAATCAACCTGTCCTCAAAGCAGGACAAAACCACAGGAACCATCGTGATACCGACCAGCCTAGACAGAGTCTCCACAGCTATACTCGCAGCCAGCATAGAGAGCATAAACCGCGTAGGACCATGCGTGGCCAAAGTCACGCTGGAGAAGGTTGAAGACATACGGGACTCGAGACGCAAGCTCATCATCGACAGAGCCAAGGAAATTCTGCACCAATGGAACATCGAGACCATGCCGAATACCGACGAAATCTACCGGCAAGTTTCGGAAACGCTGCGAACCGCGAAGGTCGGGAAGTATGGCAAAGACGAGCTTACGGCAGGTCCAGAAATTGACACGTCAAAGCAGATAATCGTGGTGGAAGGCAGAGCGGACGTCCAGAACCTGCTGCGATGCGGAATACTCAACGTCGTCGCTCTGGAAGGAGCGAAAGTGCCGGAAACCATAATAAAGCTGTCTAAAGAGAAGGAGCTGACGGCTTTTCTCGACGGTGACCGTGGGGGAGACTTGATACTGAAAGAACTGCAGCAAGTGACGAACACGAAGTTCGTGGCGAGAGCCCCTCAGGGACGAGAAGTGGAAGAGCTGAACTGCAGGGAGATCGGCGCAGC
>CAYNAW010000019.1:0-26269 GCA_964395545.1 uncultured Candidatus Bathyarchaeia archaeon
ACAGGCTAAAATCAACGCGATACAAGCCGTCTACACGGTCATCTTGCTGGGCTACTTCGGAATCTTCGAAGACACCCGGATGACCCCGTTTCTGGAGGTCGCAAACAAACTCAAGACGTACACCGAAGCCTACCGGGACATGCTCAGCACGTCGAAAAGCGCAGCCGAACAAACCCGCATCATCGAAATGCTCCGTGAAGAGCTCGAAACCACCCTCAGCCAACTCGCACACCCCTGGAGCTCCCGCTCGTGATATCACACATCACACACGCACCACGCAAAGACATTCGGAGAGGACACGCCAAACAAGCCGCACCAGCGCCTGTTTCCAGAAAAACGCGGTAAAAAACGCCTCTTCTCCCGACGAGCCGCGCAGTCATCGCAGGACTCCCACCGACTGTGACGTGTGACGTCACAACCACGTGCCCAATTACCATAAGATTTAAGTTCTCATCATGCAGTAATGTGACATCTAGCGTGATATCGCCCACGTCACAGCGAATCACAGCCACGTCACAGGCAGGGGTCAACGTGTTTGAAACGTTCATCTTCGCCGGGGCTCTCGCAGCAGTCTCGATCGCAGTGGCCTTCTTCTACGGCAAACGCATCAGCGAAGCGCACGCACGCTACGTCGAGGCCAAAGAGGCGGTAAGCGATATCGTCCTGAGCTTCAACAGACAGGTGCGGTCCCAAGAAGAGCGCCTCGAGATGACGACGCGAGAAATGAACGTGCTTCACGGCCGCAACGACCTTCTCGCGGAGAAGGTGGAAGAACAGAAGAAGGCGGTAAGCATGCTCGGCGAGCAAGTGAACTCCATCCGCGGTCAAGACGACGTGACGAACCGGGTGACTTCTGTCGAAGCCAAGGTGAACGAGCTGGCCGCGATGCGCGAAGCGTTGGAGCAACGGGTCGGCGACCTCGAGCGAAGGAAACCGCGCCTGAGAGAGCCGGAGATGCGAGTCGAGTCGGCCATTCCCATCAAGCGCGAAAAGGCGTTGGCCTCATTGACTGCGACCGAGCTCGCCGTGCTCGACTTCATCGCGTCCGAGGGCGAGAAGACCGCGCCGGAGATCAAAGCGCGGATAGGACTGAGCCGAGAACATACGGCGCGCTTGATGAAGAAACTCTACGAGGAAGGCTACCTGGAGCGCAGCGCCAACCGCGTCCCCTTCAAGTACCGGTTGAAAGAAGAGATGCAGAAGTTTCTCAAGAAGCCGGAACAGAAGAGCTAGCGGTCGCCGAGGTCCTTGCCGGCGTTTCGCAGACGCTGCAGTTTCTCATCCATCGTGTCCACCGCCGGGGACGGCGGCAGGTCATAGTCAACGTGCCCCCGGCCGTCCACGTACTCCGGATAGTGGGCGACTTTCACGGGCACGGCGAACCGGATCTTCGGCTCGGAGATCAGCAACGCTTCGCCGATGTCCAGCATTTTCACTTCCGTGTCGCTGTACTCGAGGTACGGCGTATTCTTGGTGAGAAAGTCCCGGTCAGTCTTCAACTCGGTCTTCATGATGACCTTGGTCCAGAGCTCCGCGAACACGTCCGGGTTGATCCGCGACGGCCGCGGGGTCACGGCGTTCAGTCCGACGCGGTATTTACGGTACGTCAAGGCGATGGCCGAAAAGATCGTCCGCTCCTTCGCCGGGTCCAGAAACTCGTGGGCTTCCTCCAGCGTGATCAGCAACGTGGGAAGCCGCTGCCACTGGTCATAATTGCCCTCCCACATGCGCTTGTAGTGATTCGCGACGCCGGCAGCCGTCAAGCAGACAATGCGGTGCTGCTCTTCCGCGGTGAGCCCGGAAATGTCGATTAAACAAGTGATGCCGCGGCCGATGTTGTCGACCACCTCGTCGATGAAACTGTACTTCGACGGCGGAAAGAGCCCGCGGTCCAGATGGGTGAGCTTCTGCATCAAGGCATCAATCGTCTGCTTGTGCGCGCGGACCAAGGCGTGCACGCCGCCGGGGCCTTTCACCTCGTACTCGTCACTCGCCCGTTCGATCCACTCTTCGCCCAGCTGGCCATGCAACTTCTGCGCCAACCGGTACTGGGGATCGGTGATGTCGGGATACAGGTTGCGCAGCTTCCACGGCACGAGGGTGCGCAGGCCCACGCGCATCTTCTCCTCTTTCGTGCTGTAGAAACGGACGCGGCTGTGAAAGAGCGGGTGGTTGCGCAGGCCCCGGTTGCCCAGCTCTTTCCCCTCCAACAGTTGCCCGGCGAAGTCGAAAATGAGCCCCGCCGTCTTCGGGCTGTGATCGACCAGTTGGGCATTGACTATCAACTCGGTGTTCGTCTTCCCAGACCCGGTCATGCCGAACATGCCCATCATCCGCGGGATCGCGTCGATATCGATGCCCACGGACCCGAACGCCTGCTCGCCAGAGCGAAGGAACCCGAGCTCCAGCTCGCCCGCCAGCCGCAACAGCGTCGCGTCCTCCTCGGCGGCCCGATGCACCTTGTCCATGTAGTTGGGGTTGAAGGTGGGCGACCGCACACGGCCGTCTTTGCGTTCGAGAAACAGGATGGCGTCGATGTTCTTATAGCAGGAGTACGGGCCGAAGGTCTCCTTCCCCTCGGCCTCGCGCAGCTGCTCGCCCGTGTCTAGGGTCGACTGGCTCTGCGCGTCCACGACGCGCGCATAGAAGCTGCGGCCGCTCGAGTCGATGCGAACGATCTGCCCAAACGCGAGGCGCACGTCCTTGTTCAAATAGAAGGACACCTTGTCGCCCTTCACTTCGCACACGGAGCCTAAGACGCTAGACACGCTCCACCCACTCCCAATTGAACGCGTACTTCGCGCCGTGAAGCTCGTCCGTGAAATTGCACGCAACCTCCTCTTGGCGAAGCATCTCCAGCAGCCCCGCCGCAGCCAGTTCCTCCTCCACTTGTCCATGAAACTGCAAGAGCTTCGTCGCAGCGACCCCGGAAAAATCGTGCGCCAACCACAGCACCACCGGGTAGCCTAAGCAGCGCGGGTCTTCGGAAATCGTGGTGAGCGGCGAAAGAAGCGCACTCACGTCCTGCCCGGTCAGGTAGCTCATCACATCACAGCGAAACGCCCGAGGGCTCTCGCTACAGAGTTTAATGATAGATACGTCGCCGTAAAGGTGCTCGTGCACGTCGGCCTTCTTCACCGGGTAGTAGACCCACCGACCATGGGGCGGAGCCACCATGTACGTCGCCGCAATAAGGTCACGCCCTCGTTCATCGTGCAACGTGGGAGACTGCTTACTGATCGCCAGCAGCCGCACCTGCGTCTCTTCGCACCGCTCATAGAGCAGGGCGTTAAATTTCCGTTCGCCCCCAAAGTAGCTGGCGCCGTCTAACAGTACATAGTCGCCTGCCTCGGCTCGGCCCAAGATGCTGAGCGCCATTTCGCTCTCCAGCTGCAGCCGCAGTTCCTGCAGGATTTTGCGACGTACATGAGGGTCCCCTCGTACAGTCCTAATTCGCTCGTTGAAGCCCCAGTCGACTTCACGTGCTCGTACAGTCGCAAACGACGTGCGCAAAAGGTATATGCCCCAGTTGTTTGCCCGCTTCAACGTCCGTGTGGAACAGTCGACGGCAAAGAAATGTACAGCGCAGCGTTCGACTTCGGCTAACGGGATGAAATTCCCCGCGGCGGGTTTGACGGCTATGGCAGGTTCATCCTTAAGGTCCACGAAGTCAACGGCCTGTCCTTTCTCAACATAACTCGCCAACACATCTAGCATTTCGGCAAAGTCGGCTCGAATCTCCTGGCTCATCAACGATACCCTCGACTGCTACTATCGATGATAGCACACGTGACGTAAATTCCTTTGCAACAGCTTTGCCTATCGGTCTTCAGGTAGACAAAGACCTTTTTGCGCTAGTTTTGTGGCAATCATGTACGTCCTTCTGGACGCGGCCCCTCGCCGCAGAAGGTACCCCCGATCAGCCATCCTCGCGAGGTACGTTGACACGGTGCTGAGCGAGATAGGTTCGTTAAACTCCTTCTCGTAAGCATCCAACATGTCCTTTGAAGAGAACCAGGTGAAAGGAAAATATTTCTTCACGAGGGACCGTGTCTTGTCGAATTTCGGCACGCCCACGGCGGTCACAACCTCTGGCTGATGAGGGACACCGCCGAGCAACTCGACAATGTCAAGGAGGCCAAGAGCCTTTTCGCGAGTAACGGCCCCTTCAAACCCCACGGTGTAGCGATTTCCCTGGTCATCGAACACTTCGACGCGCATTCTCTTCGCAGGCAATGCGTCCACCGTAGCTGGACCTTCCCTTTACACTTCACAAGTTATAGGTGTTATGAGAGAACTCCCTTGGAAGAATAAGGCTAAAACACCGACCAATCTCTGAAAGAACCTCTTTTTGCAAGTATTTTGCGTTGACAGTGTTCACAGGTCCTCGCATTAGGAATAAGCTGCCAAGACCCAGGCGTGCCTCCACTTCCAAAGGAAACGCAGGGGTCTCTCCTTCACAAGAAAATAGGCACAAAACAGCCAAACCGGCCAAAAACGCTGACGAAAAAGAGGCATATTCAGGTCCAAATTAACGACACTTCACCCGAAGTGTACAAAACACAAGCCGACCCCTCTTCTTCCAGTAGAAAGTCTGAACGCTGCTCAGTATTTGGGATCTGTAGTAGAACTACCTCTTTCGGCGCAATTCCCTCGTGTATTTACTCTATTCCTCTTTAGTGACAGTGTTATATTCTCGTACATCAGCTTACCGTTCAGAGTATATTCCCTTCCAGTTACTTGTTCTCACCATTTTCCCTTCAGAGCCTCCACAGGAAAGCAAGGGGTGAGTCTGGAGAGGCCTCTTTGAGGCAATAGGATTCAACGGGTCTCACTGTTTCAGGTTCTAGAGCCGCTCTATAATTTTTTGTACGAAAGTGCTTATCTTTTCCACTTGAAACAAGGGTTTGGCAAGTGCAGTTGCTGAAGGGAGAGGAGTGACGCCTTGAACAGAGAAGCAGACACGCTTGATGCCGTCTTCGAGCAGTTCCTCAATGGTAATCGGGTTTTCAAAGACCGGGATGTACTCCGCCATGACTACGTGCCGGACAAATTGCCTCATCGCGAGGAACAAATCGGCCGGCTGGGTATGACCGTTGCTCCTCTTCTGAAGAGGCAGCGGTGCTCTAACGTTTTCATCTACGGGAAAACCGGCACGGGTAAGACCGCGGTTATCCGGCATGTTTTGAACCGCCTCGTGCAGAAGGCCGTGGAATTTAACACCCCTGTTAAGGCGGCGTACATCAACTGCCACTTGGCAGGAACAGAGTACCGAGTGTTCACGGGGCTCTGCGACGCTCTGAACATACACGTGCCCTTCACGGGCCTCGCCGTCGGTGAGGTCTTCGACCGGTTTAAACACACGCTGGAAGCGCAGGGCTTGATGCTCGTTGTCGTGTTGGACGAGCTCGATGAGTTGATTAAGGCGAGGGGCGACGTGCTCCTCTACGAGTTGACTCGTATTAACGAGTCTCTTCAGCGTAGCATGCTTTCTATCGTCGGGATTTCCAACGATCTGCGCTTTAAAGAGCTGTTGGAGCCCCGCGTTCTGAGTGCGCTGAGCGAGGAGGAAGTGTTATTCACGCCCTACGACGCATCGGAAATCCAGGATATTCTATGGAAGCGGGCAGAGATGGCCTTCTGCGACGGGCTCCTCCTCAATGGCGCGGTCAGCTTATGCGCGGCGTTGGCGGCCGCGGAACATGGGGACGCTCGGCGTGCGCTCGACCTGCTTCGCGTGGCCGGCGAAGTGGCAGAACGGGCGAACGCGAAGACCGTGACCGAAGACCACGTGCGGGAGGCGGAGAAGCGGATTGAGCATGACCGAGTGGTCGACGCGTTGACAAATTTGACCCTGCACTCGAAACTGGTGCTCTACAGTGTTTACCTGCTGGGCAAAGCCAACGTGTACTCCGCGATAACCGGGGACATTTACGAGGTGTATACGGAACTCTGTAAGGAAACCGGTTTGTCGCCGCTGACCCAGCGGCGCGTGAGCGGGTTAATCAGCGAACTCGACACGATTGGGCTGCTTAACTCGCGGGTAATCAGCAGGGGGCGCTACGGCCGCACGAAGAAGATCAGTCTCTCCATGCCGCGAAGTCCGTTAAAGGAAGTTTACGCTAACGACGACCATTTGGGGCAGCTGGGCGACTTCACACCCAACTGCTTGAAGCTCAAGCTAAGCCGAGCTACGTGAGTTCCACCGGAAGCACGGCGAGCGACTGGAGGTCTACGACGGGGAATATTCCCGGGGTGGGTTCGAGTCCCAAGTTGCGCTGGTAGCTTGTCTGCCTTTGCCACGCGCCTGAGTTGACCATGAGGGTCCCTCGGTAGGCCTCGCATTTCATCACATGCACATGCCCCGCGTGGAAGATGGCTGGCACCCGCTCGATCACGAGAAAGTCCCGCTGCTCCGGGGCTATTGACGTCCGCTGGCCATAGGTGGGCGCTAGATGCCTGCTTTGCAGCAGGACTTTCATGGCTCTTTCGGGGGAATGAAAATTCATGTCTGCCGCAGTGGCCAAGACGTCGTCTAAGCTTCGCCCATGGTAGATGAGCAGGTCTACGCCGTGCAGACGCACCGTGGCTGGGTTTCCCAGGGACCACACGGGCCGAGCCTCGTACAGGGGCTCGGCATACGCTTTCGGAATAGCCGGCTGCGGCAGCGCTTTTCGCGCGGCATCGTGATTTCCTGGGATCACGACCACCTCTATGTAGTCGGGTATCTGCTCGATGCACCTTGCCGCCATCCGATACTGCTTGAAGACATCTCGAATTACCAGGTCCTTCACTTGATTGGGGTAGACGCCCACGCCGTCGACTAGGTCGCCAGCGATGACTACATACTTCACGAGACTCGCGGCTTCTCTCAGTCGCTCGTCTCCGTACTTGCCGTTGAGCCACAGCACAAACCGGGTGAACTCCTCGCGCATGAACTCTCTGCTTCCCACGTGGAGGTCGGAGATCAAAGCAGCGTAGACCCGCTCCTTCGCTCTCTGCGGCTTGTTCTGAGGGATGTCGGGGAAGAAGAGCTCGTTGACGATGAGCAAGTTCTTCTTGGTCTTCGACAGACCCAAACAGACGACTTGGTCGAGCAGTAGGGTCTTTGCTTTTCCCAGGAGCTCCGCCGACCCGCTTCGGGGCAATAGAACGGTGGCACAGTCCTCCGTGTCCTCGACCCTGAGGGCCGTGCCGTACTTCGATTCGCGTTTCTCGGTCACCATACAGATTACTTTGATCTTTGACCCTGCGGACGCGCGAAACGCGTCCCGTAACGTGCCTGCACTCCGAGAATCCATGCGTTGCCGCAGCAGTCGTGTCAAGCGTCGAAAGCGGTCTTGAAAATACCCTAAATAATCGTCAACCGAGCCGGTCGAGCGGGTCTGCTCAGTCGGGTCCTCTATCACTTCTACGTCTTTGGCGATGTCTTTTGCGTGTGGATAGAAGGATTCTCTAACCTTTCCCGTCTTTTCCAGTTCAGTCATGAACAGCGGGCTCAGATCGCCGATCTCTCTTGACTCGGGATAGGCTTCCTTTGCTGACTCTTCGAGAACAGTCCTGCTTATGAAAAGAGGCTTATTCCCACGTTGTTCCAGTCGCTCCAACGTGACCTCCACTAGTCTTAAGGGATCCTCTGTTTTGGCTACGAGGCTGAGGAAGTCGAAGGCATCACGTTCGAGTTGGTATCCTGCTGTAAGCGAGAAAGCAACTGCCTCTTGAACCTTCTTATCTTCACTCATGCTAGGCTGTCACCGCTATTCTGGGCAAAATATCCCTTCTCTCTTCAGGCGAGCTTCACCGACATTGTCAGTTATGGCGCGCGCCTTTGCCTTTAAACCTATTTGCTCAATTGTTTGAACCACTATCCAAGCCTCGTACAGACCTGTTATAACTTTGTTCCAGATATCTATCTTCCTTGACCATCTTTATATAGCGCACTTTGGCTCTAGACCCGTGTACCCTGAGGCAGCCGTATGGAACTTCGAAAGGTCCAACGCACAAACAGCGGCACATTCTTCGTCTGCTTACCAAAAGACTGGGCAGAGCGTGCAGGCATTAGGAAGGGGGCAGTCTTAGCCGCATCCGAGTCCAGTGACGGAAGACTCTGCTTAGACCCCAAATACGACGCTGAGCGACAACCTTTAAGCGTCACGCTGAAGCCGACGCCCTACCTCGGCAGGGAGATCATGGGGAACTACCTACTCGGCTACGACGTGCTTCGCGTCGAGGCTAAGAATCGGATTTCACCTGAAGAACGAGCCCTCATAAAACAGGCATCAAGTCGACTCGTTGGCCTGGAAGTCGTGGAAGAGGACTACGCACGAATCATTCTGCAATCCCTTCTAGAACCTACCACCTTTCCACCCGAGAAGATTCTGAGACGAGAGTATAACATCGCCGCGAGCATGCACAAAGACTCTGTAAGCGCCCTGTTGGACGGCGACGTACATCTGGCAAAAAACGTGATCGCCCGCGACGACGAAGTGAACCGGCTCTACTTCCTCCTCGTGAGGATCCTGCGAACCATCATCCAGGACCCCTCGGTAGGAGACAAGCTGGGCATTCGCGCGATAGACTGTCTCGATTATCGTTTGTGCGCAAGCTTTGTTGAGGCAATAGGAGACAGCGCAGTGGAAATTGCCCACAAAGCCTTAGCATTGAAAAAGTTGAAGGTTCAAGCCGAAGTGGCGCAACTTACCGCAAAGTTTCACTCGATGACTTTCGACGCTCAAGAGAAGGCGCTGAAGGCGTTCTTCGGACGGCACGTCGCCTTGGCTGAGGAAGTGAGGGGTGAACGAGCTATGATGGACGACATGCTACACGAGATCGAGTCTGCTGTGAAGAAGCAGTCTGCCGAGATCGTTCCGATAATCCTGACCGCCGTCTCTCTCCTTTACCGTATCTTTGGCAACAGCGTGGACATCGCGGACCTCGTTATGCCCAAAGAGTAGTGAACGTGATGACTATGCGGTCTAGGGTCACGGCAGGCGTCATTCGGGTAAGTATTTAAGCGTGACGGCTTAGAGGTAGGGGACAGAGGCTCGAAGATTGGGAAGAAGACGTAGAAAAGTCGTTCGAATTCCAAAGAAACATCTGCCCCAGGTCTTCCTTTGTCCTCGGTGTGGGAAAGAAGCCATGAGGGTCGACCTTGAGAAGGAGCACGAGAAAGCAACGATCCACTGCGGGGGCTGCGGCTTGACTGACGGAATTCCCGCGAAGCAGTCCTACAAGGAAATCGACATTTACTGCAAGTTCGCCGACAAATACTACGCTGAGAGAAAGGCCTCCAAGCCTGCAATGCCCACCGAGCTATGAGACCAGGGTTTTCCATGGCTGGTCCCGTAGAAACGTATCTCCTTAGACATATAAGCCGCCGAAGTTCTATCCACCTTACCCTCATAGACCCGGAAAAAGTCACCGCCGCTTCTGCTTCTAAGCTGGCAAGAAAAGCCGAAGACTGCAAGACCACGGCCATCATGGTGGGCGGGTCCACTTCGAACTCCACGCGCCACCTCGACAATATCGTGAAAGCCGTGAAGCGCACGGTTAGAATCCCAACTATCTTGTTCCCAAACAACGCGGCTGGAATCAGCAAGCATGCTGACGCAATATGGTTCATGTCCCTCCTCAACTCATCTGACCCCTACTTCTTAGTTGGAGCCCAAGTGCTCGGAGCTCCTAGCGTTAGAAAATACGGGTTAGAGGCACTTCCCCTTGGCTACATCATCGTGGGAGAGGGCGGCACTGCGGGAGCGATTGGGAAAGCAACTCCCGTTTCCTACTCGAAGCCCGAACTCGCCGCGGCCCACGCGTTGGCTGCTCAATATCTGGGCATGCGTTTCGTCTACCTCGAAGCTGGATCGGGAGCACGCTACCCTGTCCCCGCTGCGATGGTCGAAGCGGTGAAACAGGTCATAGATGTCCCGCTAATCGTGGGAGGCGGGATACGTACGACTGAACAAACAAGGACCGCAGTGATGGCTGGAGCCGACATGATAGTTACGGGCAACATCACTGAGGACGCTTGCGCGTTGGGCGAGTTCGAGAAAATCGTGGCCACGGTTAGGGAAACAAAAAAATCGGAAGCCCATCGCCTCCGTTCAGCCGAAGTCCCCGGTAAAATAGACAGATTGCTGCCCACAAAACCGATGTACTAGCGTGGAGCCGCGACGGCTTTTGAACGTGTTGCTGTGAGAAAACCCCAAATAGGCTCCGCAGACGCAGTTAGTGGGGTGTCAATCTTGGGCGTGCAGATGAGCGAGGAATATCAGCAGTACGTTGCCACTCTTGAGACTGAGCTCCGCAGGCTCTATGAAATCGCCGAGCAGGCACGGGAGAAAGGACTGGACCCGGCTCTGAGGCCCGAGTCAGAGGTGGCGACAGACCTCGCAGAGCTCGTGGAAGGGTTAGTTGGCCCGCGAGGCGTTGCCGCGAGCATACGGGGACTGAGCGAAAAGCTTCCCCGCGAGGAGTTGGCATTCAAAATTGCCGAGGAAATCGTTTACGGCAAATTCGGTCACATGGAGACTCAAGCTGCGGCGGAACAAGCTGTGCGAACAGCCTTGGCGATACTGACAGAAGGCATCACGGCGGCCCCGTTGCAAGGCGTCGCCAAGGTTCTCATCAAAACCAACCTCGACAAAACGAAATATCTGGCCATCTACTACGCTGGACCAATCCGCTCCGCCGGGGGCACCGACCAAGCCTTGACTCTCGTTGTGGGCGACTTCGTACGGCGTCTCCTCGGGCTGGACCGATACAAACCGACTGAGGAAGAGGTGAGCCGATTCATCGAGGAGATGCGGCTCTACGAACGTGGTGTGGGTCGTTTCCAGTATCACATTAAAGATTCTCAGCTTAGACTGGCTATTGAGGCGATACCTGTCGAGGTGACTGGCACCGAGTCGGACCCTGTGGAAGTCCAGTCTTTTCGCAACCTGCCGAGAGTGGAGACTAACCGCGTACGAGGAGGGGCTCTGCGGGTAGTGAACGATGGGGTGATAGGCAGGGCTGCTAAAGTTTTCACAATCGTTGACAAGCTGGGTATTGAAGGGTGGGATTGGTTGAAGAACCTAGGCGAGACGAGAGGCACGGAAGACAAGGAGAAGACTGCGGGGTTCATGGAGGACATAATCGCTGGGCGCCCAGTTTTCGCCTTCCCTTCTCAGCCAAACGGTTTTCGCCTTCGCTACGGACGTGCAAGAAACACTGGCTTAGCAGCTGTCGGCGTACACCCTTTGACGATGATGGTGCTCGGCCAATTCTTGGCCGGAGGCACACAAGTTCGCATCGAGTTGCCCGGGAAGGGCGGGGTGGTTATGCCTGTTGACACTATAGAGCCGCCCGTAGTTCTGCTGAAAGACGGTGAAGTAGTCCGCGTCTCGGATCGCAATTTCGCCTTGGTGAAGAATAACATCAAGAAGATTCTCTTCCTCGGCGATCTTCTCATCAGCTTCGGGGACTTCCTCTACAACAACAAAAAGCTTCGCCCCTCCGGATACACTGAGGAATGGTGGAGTGCCGAATTAAGAGCGTGCATCAAGAAACGTTTCAGCGACAGCCTCGAGACGGCGGCTGCGACCGCAGCCATTCCGGCAAAACGCTTGGAGGAACTTCTATGGCAACCCCTCCGACAGATCCCCACTGCTGACGAGGCTGTATCCATAGCACGAGGGCTAGCGGTGCCTCTTCACCCCGAATATACCTACTCTTGGACAAACATAAGCGTGAAAGAGCTACAGGAGCTTCGCCTCCGGTTACTAACCTTCCAAGTTGACCGAGAAAGCGAGAAAATCGTCCGAATGACCGGTGCGCGCGATGAGCGAACAAAGAAGACGTTGGAGTGCCTTTTCCTTCCGCACAAGGTTGCCGGTGACCACCTAGTCCTTGAGAGCAGTGAAGCCTCAATTCTCTCCGTCTGTCTAGGCCTTGACTCGCCTTCAGTCACTGTCGAAACGAATCTATCCGTTCTCGAGGTGTTGAAGTGTCTCTCAGGCATTACGGTTAGGGCAAAGTCTCCCACCACAGTGGGAGCGCGCATGGGCAGACCTGAGAAGGCGAAGCGGCGGGAAATGAAACCTCTGGTCCATCTCCTCTTTCCCACGGGGCTAGCCGGTGGCTCGAAGCGCAATCTGATGACGGCTGCGCAGAAGGGGGCACTCACTGTAGAGCTGGTGAAGTTACGCTGTCCCCAATGCCATCGGCTAGTCCTGACATCCAAGTGTCCTTCGTGCGGGGTTGAAACGCTTCTCGAGCGGTCTTGCCCCCGGTGCGGCGTCAAGGTTGACAAGGACACATGTCCCGCCTGCAAGGGTCCGCTGCGTGGTTTCGGGCTGCAGACAATAGACTTGAAATCAATGATTGGCGTTGCTTGCCAGCAGCTGCGTGTTAACCCCCCGGAAGTTGTTAAGGGAGTGAAAGGTCTAGCGAACGAGAAGAAGATTGCTGAAATAATCGAGAAGGGCATTCTCCGCGCGAGGGAGGACCTGTCGGTCTACAAGGACGGGACGATACGCTTTGACGCTACGAACGCCCCGCTGACCCACTTCAAGCCTGCTGAGATCAAAGTCTCGGTGGAGCGGCTCAACAGTCTTGGTTACACAGAAGACGTTCTAGGGGCCCCTCTGACGAGTCATGCTCAGGTCTGCGAGTTGAAGATGCAAGACGTCGTCATTCCACGCAAGAGCGCGGGCTACTTCGTTCGGGTAGCTAGCTTCATCGATCAACTCCTCGAAAAAGTCTACGGGCTTCCGCCTTATTACCGGGTGGGGAAAGCTGAAGAGTTGGTAGGGCATCTCATAGTCGGCTTGGCGCCTCACACTTCGGTAGGGATTCTGGGCCGCGTGATTGGGTTCACCGACCTTGACGTATGTTATGCGCATCCGCTTTGGCACTCAGCGAAACGCCGCGATTGTGATGGCGATGAAGATGCCTTCATGCTTGCGCTCGACACTCTGCTGAACTTCTCGAAAGCTTACTTACCCTCTCATATCGGCGGCATCATGGACGCTCCTCTTTTCATAATCCCAGTGGTTAACCCACGAGAAGTGCAGCGGCAGGCTCACGAGTTCGATGTTGCCAGCAGTTATCCGTTGGAGTTCTACGAGATGACTTGGGAGAAGGCTGTTCCGTGGAAGGCCTCGCAGCTGGTCGACCTAATAGCGCACAAGCTTGGGACTGATGCGCAGTTTGAGGGTTTCGGGTACACAATCCCTGTTTCAGACGTCAACTTAGGAAATCGGGAGAGCATCTACAAGAAGCTCAGGAAGATGACCGACAAGTTGGATGGTCAACTGGGACTTGCAGAGAAGATTGAAGCCGTCGACGCTAGACGCGTGGCTCTCAAAGTCTTGACCACTCATTTCTTGAGAGACATCGCGGGGAACCTTCGAGCCTTTTCAGCGCAGAGCTTCAGATGCAAACACTGCAACAAGCGCGCCCGCAGGATACCCCTAAACGGCAAATGCCCCGAATGCGGCGGAGCACTGTCGCTAACAGTATACCGGGGAGGCATCGAGAAGTACCTTGCAGCCGCTCGACACCTGATTGAAAAGTACGACCTGCCCAAATACTACCTTCACCGTCTGGCGCTGGTGGACGAGGAGATTGCAACCCTGTTTGATGGCAAGAAGCCCAAACAAGCCACCTTGGCAAGCTTTGCCTAAACCTTTTCAGAAGGAACACTGAATATGTAATCGATTGTCAATGGCTAAGCCGACTTTCCACCCAAACGCGTACCTGAGTCAAACAAGGAACATTCGAAGGGGGCTTGTCACCCGAACAACAATCCTCAGAGTTCTCGAGAAAAACAGCTTCACAGCCGGTCTGTTGGCGAAACAGGCCGCGTTGAACTACCCGGTTGTTATGCACCACCTTAGGCTTCTGGAAGTCGAGAAGATAGTCTCGCGCAAGGTCGGTAAGAAGCCTCGGTCCTGGGAACTCACAGGCGCCGGTCAACAACGTTTGCAGGCGGCGTCGTCGACGCGTGCTCCTATCTCGTGAGGACACAGCGACAGGGCGACGCGCGGCATTTTGGACAGCAATCAGCGTACTTTCTCAACGCGGCCTTCTCCAAGTCGACTTCTAAGACGTTCGCCAACGATGCGAGCCACGCAACGACGTCCGCAAACTCGTCTTCGAGGGCCTTTCTGTCCGTGCTCTGCATGGCCTCGCCCAGCTCCTCGACCTCGTCCCTAAGCCATTCATGTGTTCCCTTGGCGCCCCGCTGAACGTCCCTTGAGAAGTAGATGCGTCGCATCATGTGTTGGAATTCTGCGATGGAAACCAAGATGGACTCCTTCCCGTTCATGTGGTATGGGCCTGCTCATCGGATGCGCACGTACTTGTAAGCCTCTGTAGCATTTTCAAAGCAGTAGTGCACCGTTTGGTAGCTCTTCCGGAATTCGGCAACATCTCTTCTGACTCTGCTAACATCCTCTTTCTCGATTACCACCCGCTTTATGAACTCGGCGATGTCCACCATCTCCGGCTCCTTCATTCCCAGTCTCGTAACCTCTGAGGTGCCTAGCCTTATTCCTCCTGGATGCATGAAGTGGCGTCCCTCCTTGATGTCCCATGGCAGAAGGTTCCGGTTGATTATTATGTTCGCCTTCTCCAGAGTTTCCTCTATCGTGCCTCCGTCTCCCTGCTGTGTGATGTCGATGAGCACGACGTGCGACTCGGTGAAACCCTTATGTTCGGCTAACACCTTGAGGCCACGCTCATACAACGCTTGCGCCAATGCCTTTGCGTTCTTGACCACTTGACGAGTGTACTCTTCCCCGAACTCGAGCATCTCGGCACATGCCACGGCCACTCCTGCCATCGCATGGAGATGATGGTTACTCACTAATCCTGGAAATGTGGCTTTCTTTATAGCATCTGCATGCCTGTTCCAGGAGACGACGCCTCCGTGCTGCGGTCCGAAGAGGGTCTTATGCGTGCTCAAACTGACGACATCGGCCCCTTCACGGAGAGGGTCTTGAAAGGTACCACCCGCAATTAGCCCAGCTACATGAGCGGCATCGTAGCCCACTGTAGCGCCTGCGTTGTGAAAAACCTCCGCAAGCTCCTTCACAGGATGCGGGAATGGAAACACGCTTGCCCCGCACATCACGAGTTTCGGCGGTTTCCCATCATCTACCAGCTTCTGCACCCTCGCCTTGGTTCTGTCCACATCGATGTTCAGCTCCTTGTAATCTAGGGCGAGGTACTGGACGTCTAAACCACTGACCGCCCCTGCAGTACCTCCGAGCTCTTTCTTCCCAGTCGTTATGTGCCCGCCGCAGGGAATCGGCAGCGCCATCATAACGTCCCCGGGCTCCGTAAAAGCCGTGTAGACCACAAGGTTTGCGACAACGCCTGAAATCGGGCGCACATCGACAAACTCTGCTTTAAACAACTTCTTCATCAAATCAATGCAGAGTAACTCGACTTGGTCTATGTAAGCGCATCCGGCATAGACACGTTCACCTGGCCAGCCTTCAGCGTAACGGTGGCCAAAGTCACTCGCCATGGCCTCGCGAACGGCCGGGCTGGATATGTTTTCGCTCGCTATTAGGGGCAGGCTTTCTTGAAACCATGTGTGATGTTCTTGAAGCAGCCTAAGCGTTTCATCATAGCTCTCATGCGCTGACATGAAAACGACCTCGAGGTTATGAAACTCCTTGCATGCATAAAAGCTTTGAAGAAACAATAACATTAATTAGCTGAAGCTCGGTGAGTATAGCGCATACTACGAAGGATTCACCATATGAGCAGAAAGAAAAAGCGGGAAAGCGGACCGATGCCCGCTGCGAGTGCTGGTCTGCTGCGGTTCTTCGAGGAGGAGACCAAAGGTGTGCAGATCAAACCCGAACTCGTCGTAGTCCTTGCCATCTCCCTGATTGTTTTCTGCGTGTTGGCACAGATGTACTACTTCGGCTGGCTCTTCTAAGAATCTGTCCCACTACTTCCCCTCATGGAGAATTTCTATCCTCTGAGCCGAGTTGAGGTTGACGAATATCTCGCTCCGGTCCTCTCTCCCCGCGATTTGGGGTATGGGGTTCGCAATGGTTGAGCGGAAGATCACCGCTTCGGCAGTCGAGAGCCAGATCCCCGGCGGTTCATGAGTTATGGCTGCTAAGGTTCCCTCGAAGCCGTAGGCTTGGTTTAGGATAACTAACACTCGTTTCCCAACATTCCTTTCCAGCATATGGAAGATTGAGGGAGGTGGAACAGTGTTAGCTGGCATAAGCAGTCCTACTTTTCTATGCTTGTCCTTAGATAAAACCTTATCCCCCTCCTCGGCAATTCCGGCTCTTGGAATTTGTTAACTTTAATATTCGAGGAAGCTATTTCATGGGACTTGCGGAGAGATATCGGTGGCTTCCAGCAGCTTGGAATACTCGATTGACCGGGCAGCAAAGCACTATTCTTCGCTGTTTACATTACCGTCGTACCGGACGATTTTCTTGCTTACATCGTCGTTATGTATCCTCGGCAGCATCCTGACGGTCTTTCTCTTTGCAGACGCCCTATTCCTTCTGGCCCTGCAGTCTGGTCTGCTCCTTTTCCTCCTGTCAACACTTTCGGATTTAATCGTTCGGCTGGCTTTTCTGAAGGCTGACCCTGTTTACAACCTGAGACGGTGTGCTGCCCTCTCCCTATTCTCTCTTCTTTTGTGGTTCGGCTTTCTTTTGTTAGGCTCTCTGCTCACCCGGGTTCTCACGTCTCTTTTTTGGGTTTACGCCTTCTCTATTGGGTTCTCTGCAGTGTGCACTCTGCGGTTAATCGTGCTTTCTTCGACTTCGTCTGCCTCCAGCGTGAGAGCCATAGGTGCCTCTTTGGCTCAACCCGTCATCTGTCTCGTCCCCATGTTTTCTGTAGCATTCTCTTTTGGCTATGTCTTCAAAGGCGTTGAATTTGCCATCTACTTTGCAGCCTCGATCGCCGTGTCCATTATCACCGCCCGAATTTTCACCCGTGCGGTGGATAACGTCGGCGTTACGGCCCTTCAAACGCCCACAACCACGGTTCTGAAGGCATTCCTGGCCAATTGGATGGAAAACCTAACAGGGCCTCTTGAGCGCCTCTTCGACAAATTCGGCAGAGAAGGGACGGTTGAGCTTTCTCTTCTGGGCTTCAAGACAGACGACAGCGCCGGGCCTGTAATTGTGGTATCCTCCTTTCATCCTGGTCCCTTCAAGAACGTGGGTAGCAGTCTTCTTCCATCTATGATTCAGGCGGCTCTGGAGAAGAGCCTCGGTTGTGTTGCGGCGGTTCCTCATGGACTGTTCGGACACGAGTTCGACTTATCGTCACAGAGGGAAAACCAAAAGGTGTTGGAGGCAATCATTACGTCTGCACATTTTTCCGAGTTTGCTCCTGAGGCTACGAAGTTCGTCAGGGTCCAGAAGGGTGCGGCCAGTGCAAGTTGCCAGCTGTTCGGCCGCTGCGCTCTTCTCACACTGACTCTGGCTCCTGAGACTACTGAGGACTTTCCGCAGGAAGTAGGCGATTCCATCGTAGGCGAAGCAGTAGAACTCGGGTTGGAACACGTCGTGATAATCAACGCCCACAACAGCATCAATGGTCTCTTCCACGTGAACACCGTCCTCGGCTCTTTGAAAGAAGCATCCTTGAGAGCCTTGAAAACCGCGTCTGAATTGCAGCCCTCACCTTTTGAAGTGGGCGCAGCGAAAACGGTGCCTGAAGAACTTAACGTCGAAGATGGGATGGGGCCTGGAGGAATATGTGCCATGATCTTCAAAGTGGGTGGAGAGGTAAGCGCCTACGTGACTATTGACGGCAACAACATGGTCTCTGGACTGCGAGAGAAGATACTCGCATCTTTACGAGAGCTAGGAATTCAAAACGGCGAGATCCTTACGACAGATACCCACGCGGTGAACGCTGTAGTCATGACTACTCGCGGATATCACCCACTCGGCGAGGCAATTCCCCACGAGAGACTCATCAGCGACATTAAGGCCACGGTGACCGAGGCGTTAAGCGATATGAAGCCCGCTTCTGCTGCGTGGCGGTCTGGGACAGTCCCCAACGTTAGGATCATTGGAGAGAAGCAGATTGAGGAAATGTCCCTCCTAGCCGATAGAGCAGTGCAAGAGGCGAAGAAGACGGCGGTTCCGCTGTTCGCAGCGGCTGGGGTCGTCCTTGTGCTGTTGCTTACTATTCTCTGAAGGGGCTCATCTATGCCAAGTTGCACCTTTTGAGCAGCTGGCTCCACCGTTTGTCAATCATCTTCTGGATGTCGTCTGCGACGTGTTCGAATTTTGGGCTAAAAAGGTGGCCGAAGCGGCGCTGCATCTTCAAGTACTCCACCACGGGCTTCTTACGTTCAGGCTTTAGAGCCATTATCTTGCTCTGGGGGGACAAAGCATATTCTCCGTTCACTACTTCCCACAAGGGGAATATGCATGTTTCCACGGCCAAGCGAGCTATCTCGATGGTTTTGTCAGTCTCGTGGCGCCATCCCCTCGGACATGGTGCTAGGACATGCAAGAACGCTGGGCCTTCGACCTCCAACCCTCTTCGTACCTTCATGAGCAAATCTTGCCAGTAGGCTATCGAAGCCGTCGCGACGTAGGGGATTTCGTGCGCGACCATTATCTCGGCTATGGGCTTCTTAGGTTGGAGCTTTCCTGGGACAACTCTTCCCGCCGGCGATGTCGTGGTTGAAGCGCCAAAGGGTGTGCCACCGCTTCTCTGTATGCCCGTGTTCATGTAGGCTTCGTTGTCATAGAGGACGTATAGGAAGTCATGTCCACGTTCGGCTGCTCCTGATAGGGCTTGGATGCCTATGTCGAAGGTTCCTCCGTCACCTGCTAAGGCTATCACGTCAATATCTTCGGCGAGTTTTCCTTTCCTCTTTAAAGCTTTCAACGCAGCCTCTATGCCTGATGCGTTGGCTGCCGCGTTCTCGAAGGCTGTATGTATCCACGGAATCTTCCAAGCGGTGTAGGGGTAAATTGTCGAGACGACTTCCATGCATCCCGTCGCGTTCGTGACTATCGTCGGACCTCGAGTGGCTTTCATTATCATCCTCAACGCCACGGCTGGTCCGCATCCTGCACAGGCTCGATGTCCCGAGGTGAAGAGTTCGGGTTTCTCAACTATCTCCTTGGCAGTGAACTTCCAAGCGTTAGCAGTCATCCTCTTGCCTCCTCTTCACTCTCGCACTCCTGCAAACTGCACAACCTCCTTAACCCTCTTCGTCTTGAGGATCTCCTGCAAGTCTCCGTAGATGTTCTGGATACTGCTTTGGGGCATGTCTCTCCCCCCGAGGCCATACACGTAGTTGACAACATGAGGATGCGTCTGAGCGTCGTAGAGAACATGGCGTACCTCGTGGAACAAGGGACCTCCATGTCCTCCGAAGCTGTTGCTGCGGTCCATCACTGCAACCGCCTTCACGTTTCTCAAAGCCCTCCCTATGTCTTCTACTGGTAGTGGTCGGAGAGTGCGTAGGCGAAGTAGTCCGGCTTTCACTCCTTCAGCCCTGAGCGTGTCTACAACGGTCTTTGCAGTTCCAGCTGTCGAGCCCACGCAGACAGTCGCGACTTCGGCGTCCTCAAGGCAATATGCGTCCACGAGCCCTCCTCCGTACTGTCGTCCGCTCATTTTTGCGTACTCGTCGTGGATTTCCCGGATGATTTGCAGTGCCTTCCGTATCGCTTCTTCCTGCTGTCTCTTATGTTCGAAGTAGTAGTCATAAAGATCCAACGGACCCATCGTTATGGGGTTGTTTGGGTCAAGCTTGAATGGAACCTTCTCGCCCTCATGGCCGATTACAAGTGGGAATTGTCTGTCCCCTACAAACCTCTTCACGACATCGTCGGGCAAGACTTCAACGTTTTCAAGCGTGTGGCTTAAGAAGAACGCGTCAAGACAAACCATCACGGGCAATGACAGATCGGTGTGCTCAGCGATTCTGAAGGCCTGGATTGTCGAGTCGTAAGCTTCTTGGGAGTTTTCCACGTAGATCTGTAGCCAGCCACAGTCGCGCTCCACCATCGTGTCCGAATGGTCACAGTGTATGTTGATGGGTGCAGAGAGCGCTCGGTTAACTATTGCCATCACCACCGGGACTCTACAACCTGCTGTGACGTAAAGCATCTCGTGCATCAGAGCAAGGCCCGCCGAGGCTGAGGCGGTGAAGGTTCGTGCGCCAGTTGCGGAGGCGGTTATGCACGCGGTGAGGGCGCTGTGTTCAGATTCTGTGCACACGAATTCGGTGTTCACCTCTCCATCTGCGACGTATTCACTGTACCTTTCCACTATGATCGTTTGTGGGGTTATGGGGTAAGCCGCCACCACGTCTACGTCTGATTGCTTAACTGCTAAAGCGACTGCTTCGTCGCCGTTCAAAGCCAACGTTTTCTGTTGAACAGTTGTCACCGTTTAGACCTCCTCTTCTCTGATCATCTTGATGGCCTTAGCGGGGCATTCGTTGGCACATATGCCGCAGCCTTTGCAGAAGTCATAGTCGAACTCGATTTCTTCTGTGGTCTTGTTCCACTTGATAGCGGCGTCGGGGCAGATGAGTGGGCACAGCAGACACTTGGTGCATTTTTCAGGGTCTCGAACGGGTTTGAAGGTTTTCCAGTCGCCTGTGTGATATTCTGTGGCTGGCTTCCAGCAAACTCCAGCCATGGGGACTTCTTTCCAGCCTTTATACTTCTGGCTCATCCGCTTTTTGCCTCCTCGTAGGCTTCTCTGATGATCGCCATGTTTCTTTCAGCCAGTTCTGGTCTAAACCGCTCTTTGATAACTGCGTTTATGCTCTTTAAGTTCACTAGGGAAGCTGCGCGAGTTGCAGCGCCCAACATGGCAGTATTGGTTATCGGGGCGTTAATTGTCTTGATGGCGATGTCAGTCGCAGGGACCGTCCACACTTTTTGAGCAGGCGCCAAGTTTAGCTCCTTCCTCAACTCAGCAGGAGGTTCATGAGTGTTGATTACAAGTGCTCCGTCTTCAGTTAACCCGTCAGCCACTTTAACAGCCTTAAGCAACGTGGGGTCGAGGACCACGGACACGTTTGGGTTGTAGACGGAACAATGGAGTCTGATGGGCTTGCTGCTGACCCGTGTGTAGGCAGCCAAAGGTGCACCCATGCGTTCAGGGCCGAACTCAGGAAACGACTGAACAAACTTGCCCTCCAGTATGGCGGCTTTCGCCAGAAGTTCGCTTGCGGTCCAAGCGCCCTGCCCACCTCTGCCATGCCATCGTATCTCTTGAAGCTGTAACATCGATTCTTCCTCGAATCTTTCAATCTACATTCGAGCAGTCAAATATACACTTTTCCTTTAATCCACGAAAAGCTGGCACACAGAATGTGCTTCAAAACGTCGGAAGTCATCATCAACTCCTTCCGTGAAAAACACTAACCACTCGTTCTTTCGTCTTTGCGAAACCCTTTTCCCTTTCCTATGATATTTGTAACTTCTGAAACATGTTTCCCGTGAACACAAGAAAGTGTCCACAAATGAATAATGGTTACAGGATGCAAAGCAGATGGGTAGAATTGTTATAGACGAAGAAATGTGCAAGGGCTGCACTCTCTGCGTCCACGCCTGTCCGCTGAAGCTGATTCGCCTGTCTGATCGGATTAACCTGAAGGGCTACTACGTGGCTGAGATAGTCGACCCTGAAGGCAAATGTACCGGTTGCACCCTTTGTGCCCTAACCTGCCCAGACGTCGCCATTGAAGTGTATAGAGCGAAGAAGAGTGGAGGAAAGAAATGATGGACAAGGTTTTCATGGCTGGGAACGAGGCGTTCGCCGAAGCAGCCATTCGAGCCGGCTGCCGATATTATTTCGGCTACCCGATAACACCTCAAAACGAGATCCCCGAGTACATGTCGAAGCGTCTTCCTGAAGTTGGCGGGGTTTACCTTCAAGCAGAAAGCGAGGTGGCTGCGATTAACATGGTCTTCGGCGCTGCGGGTGCGGGTGCGAGGGCTATGACGTCTTCTTCAAGTCCAGGAATCAGCCTGATGCAGGAGGGAATCTCTTACATGGTCGGTGCTCAACTTCCTTGCGTTATCGTGAACATTATGCGCGGCGGACCAGGATTGGGTGGGATACAGCCATCGCAGTCTGATTACTTCCAGGCAACGAAAGGCGGGGGTCACGGTGACTATCACTTGCTCGTGCTGGCGCCTCACACGATGCAGGAGGCTGTCAACTTGACAATCGAAGCCTTCGATTTGGCGGATAGATACAGGCACCCCGTGATGGTTCTGGGAGACGGTTACATGGGGCAAATGATGGAGCCCGTGGAGTTTAAGCAGACGGCACCTAAAGAACCTCCTAAGAAGGATTGGGCTCTCACCGGTGCTCGAGACAGGTCTCCGAACGTGGTGAAGAGCCTCTACCTCGACCCGACGGTCTTGGAAAAACACAACCTGGTGATTAACCGGAAAATCCAAGAAATCATTAAGAACGAGGTGCGCGTTGAGAATTACCTTACCGATGATGCTGAAGTGATAATCGCCGCCTATGGAACAGTCGCGAGAATCGCAAAAACCGCCATCAAAACCCTACGCGAGAAGGGCTTGAAAGTGGGGATGATCAGGCCAATTACTGTTTTCCCGTTTCCCTACGAGGCCTTCGAAAAAGCAGCCGAGGAGGTGGACAAGTTTCTGGTGGTCGAGATGAGCCTTGGGCAAATGGTGGAAGACGTAAAGCTCGGCATATGCGGCAAGGCAAAGGCTCGCTTCTACGGACGCACTGGCGGTATGGTCCCAAGCTACGACGAAATCGTGACTCAAACAGAGACGCTGTTTAAGGAGGGTGGATAGGCAAGATGCAGACTGAACTCGAAAGGGTCTTTGAAAGGCCGAGAACACTCAGACACGTATCGACTCACTACTGCCCCGGCTGCGGGCATGGCATAGTACACCGCCTCGTGGCTGAAGTCATAGACGAACTTGGAATAAGAGAGAAAACCATCGGCGTGGCCCCAGTGGGCTGCTCCGTCCTCATCTACAACTACCTCGACATCGACATGTACGAAGCCGCCCATGGCAGAGCACCTGCAGTCGCAACGGGTTGCAAGCGTGTACACCCCGAGCTGGTCGTGTTCACCTACCAAGGCGACGGTGACTTCGCATCGATCGGAATTGCCGAGGCGATCCATGCTGCAACACGAGGAGAAAAAATCACGACAGTCTTCATAAACAATGCAATCTACGGCATGACCGGGGGGCAGATGGCACCCACTACGCTTGTCGGACAGAAGACCACAACCTCTCCTAGAGGGCGGGACCCGGAGCAGGCCGGCTTTCCCATAAGGATGTGCGAACTCCTGTCGACTTTGAACGGGGCAGCGTACATAGCTAGAGTGAGCGTGAGCAGTCCAAGGAACATCATTCAAGCCAAGAGAGCCATCAAGAGGGCCTTTGAAACCCAGATAAGAGGCTTGGGCTACTCGATGGTTGAAGTCTTGTCGCACTGCCCGACAGATTGGCACATGGCCCCTATTGAAGCCGCTAGGTGGGTCGAAACGAACATGGTTCCCTACTATCCTCTCGGCGAATTCAAGGCGCCGAAGGGGGAATAGGCTGTGGAAAAGACGAGTGCGAAACCTCTCTATGCCAACGTTATCATGGCAGGCTTCGGCGGACAGGGACTGATGTTCATCGGGAAGCTTCTGGCATACAGTGCCATGAAAGCAGGGAGACACGTGACTTGGATACCATCTTATGGTCCAGAGATGCGCGGAGGAACTGCCAACTGCACGGTAGTCATATCTGAGGAGGAAATCGGCTCACCCGTGATAACCTCTCCCCAAGCCTTGATAATCATGAACAATCCCTCGTTGGAGATTTTCGAGCCACGCCTACAGCCCAATGGCACGCTATTCCTTAACACGTCCATGATAACTCGGAAACCTTCAAGGAAGGACATCGAAGTCATAGCTGTGCCCGCGAACGACATCGCCGCAGAAGTCGGCGAGAAAAGAGCGGCAAACATGGTCATGCTCGGCGCATACATAGCACATACAAAGGTGGTCTCAGAAGAAACCCTCCTAGAGGGCGTACGAGAGCTCTTCGCAAAGAAGTCCGAGTTCCTAGGAGTAAACAAACGGGCTTTCGAGAAGGGACTCGAATACGGCGGACGCTGAAGTGTTGAAACCTGTGCCATGTCTGTTGGGTTTGAGACGTGAGAAAACCTTAAGAGAGCCCGAACGAATCGTTGAGAGCACGGTATAATATCTAGCGTACAGATGCCATCATAGACTTCACGGTCCTCAAGTGACTTGAGGAGGTAGAAAACGTGACGGAAGAAAAACCAGCAAAACCAGAAAGAAAGCCTAAAGAGGTGGTAAAGACGAGCAACAACGTCGTCCTCATCGGCCATAAACCAGTGATGAACTATGTGGTTGCCTGCCTCACCTTCTTCAATTCGGGTGAGAAAAATATCTGCATCAAAGCTAGAGGACGGGCAATCAGCACAGCTGTCGACGCTGTCGAACTGCTGCGACGCGCCTTCGTTAAAGATGTAGCACTGGAGAGCATCGCTATCGGGACCGAAGAGGTACAAAGAGAAGAGGGAAGAAAGAGCAACGTCTCAACCATCGAGATAATGATGTCGCGACCCTAGACCGTGGAACCTTCCCTCAGCAACGCTCCAAAGTCGGGTCCCAGGTCCCCGAACGACGACACAAGGACCAGACCCACACTTTTCCTACTTGTTACTCTAACAGATAGCTATAAGAATCGGTTCTCCGTATTGACTAGTCTTCAACGTGAAGGTGAGATAGTATGGCAGATTATCCGAAGATCGTAGTCACCCCGCCCGGACCTAAGGCACGAGAGCTCGCGAAGCGAGATGAAAGGGTGATTTCACAGTCCTTCGTTCGATTCTACCCGCTCGCAATACAGAGTGGGAAAGGATGCATAATCCGCGATGTGGATGGCAATGAGTACATCGACTTCAACTCTGGCCTCGTTTGCCTAAATGTTGGGCACAGCCACCCTAAAGTCACAGCGGCAATCAAGAGCCAGCTGGATCGCTTTCTACATTACTCTGTCACCGACTTCCTATACCACGAGGTAGTAGACGTGGCGGAGAAACTGGTGCAGATAACTCCGGGCCAAGGGGAGAAGAAGGTCTTTTTCTGCAACAGTGGCGCCGAATCGATTGAGGCGGGAGCGAAGCTTGCAAGATGGCATTCACGACGACAGTCATACATTGCCTTCATCGGCGCTTTTCACGGCAGGACCTTCGGCGGAATGTCTTTTACTGCTAGTAAACCCGTTCAGCGGCGTCACTTCTTTCCACTGGTTCCAGGAGTGACACACGTGCCCTACGGCTATTGCTACCGCTGTCCCTTTAAGCTCACGTTTCCTGACTGCGGCTATTGGTGCGTGGACTTCATCGATGAGTACGTGCTCCAGAAATACCTCCCGCCGGAAGAAGTTGCAGCGTTCGTCTTCGAGCCGATTCAAGGCGAAGGCGGTTACGTCGTGCCTCCGCCCGATTACTTTCCGCGGCTCAAGAAGCTGGCTGACAAGTATGGAATACTGATGATGGATGACGAAGTGCAGGCGGGGATGGGAAGAACTGGCAAGTGGTTCGCCATCGAGCACTGGGGCGTTGAGCCAGACATAGTCTGCGTCGCCAAATCGATCGCCGCAGGTCTTCCCCTCGGAGCAACTGTGGCAAAAGCTGCGTTGATGGATTGGGAAGGAGGCTCTCACGCGAGCACCTTTGGAGGCAACCCCGTGTCCTGTGCTGCGGCGTCTGCAGTCATCGATGTGATCAAGAGCGAAGGACTACGGGAGAACGCTGCAAAGGAAGGCGCACACATTATGAAGCGTCTCAAAGAGCTTGAGGCAAAGAGCGAAGTCGTGGGTGACGTCCGCGGGAAGGGTTTGATGGTTGGCATCGAGCTCGTAGAGGATAAGACAGGTAAAAAACCTGCTTCGAAAAAGGCCGAAGAGGTCATGATGCGCAGTTGGAAGCGCGGTGTAGCTGTGATAACCTGCGGCAAATCAACTATACGCCTCGTTCCCCCACTCGTCATAACGAGAGAACTCGTAGACGCGGGATTAGACATAATCGAAGACGCCATAAAACAAGTGGAGAAAGAGGGTTAGACCCCTCTCTTCTTCTGTCTTGCGGAAACCTATTTAAACCGTCGGAGGGTATTTCTGCAGTTTAAGGAGACAGAGTAGTGCCCGAGTTGCAACGCTGCTGCGGATGTGACACCGCTCTGCCTTGTAGAAGTGGAGGCATAGAGGGTGAAAACGACGGCCAT
>CAYNAW010000020.1:0-18251 GCA_964395545.1 uncultured Candidatus Bathyarchaeia archaeon
TGGCACCTGTACAACATCATCCATCGGGGCGACTTGGTCTATGCGCGGACAACGAGGGAGACGAAGGTTGACGGAGAGTTTGCAAGGCCTCAGAAGGGCAAGCGTGTCTCGGTTTTTATGGGCATAGCGGTCGAGGAGGTTGTGTGGGACCGCAGTTTGAACAGACTCAGACTCTCGGGCAGAATTCATGACGCGCCCGACGACGTTGCGGGAAGGGGAAGCCATCACACTTTGAACGTGATGGTCAACAAACCCTTGACAATCGTGAAAGAGAAGTGGCTGGACCATCAGGTGGACCGTCTCGAGAGGGCGAGACGCTTTGAGGCGCCGCCTGTCATTGTGGTGTCGATTGACAGCGATGAGTATTGCATCGCTCTGATCAGACAATACGGGGTTGATGTGCGGGCTGAGGGAAGAGTGAGCCTTCCTGGCAAATTGGAGGCGGACAAGAGGGCGGAAGCTGTGTTGAAGTATTTTAGAGCTGTCTCGGAGGCGTTGAGGCTGGTGTGGCAGAGCAGTCGATGTTCGATTGTCATCATCGGTGTGGGTTTTGTGAAGAACCAGTTTGCCAAGTATGTACAGAGCGAGTCAGGGGAAGTTGCAGGGGCCGTGGTGGACATGAAGAGTGTAAACAGCGGCGGCTTGGCTGGGATTAACGAGGCTTTGCGTTCTGGCGTCTTGGATACGGCGTTGAAGAGCATTCGTGTGGCTGAGGAGAGTCGGGTCGTTGAGGAAGTGTTGGCGAGACTGGGGAAAGAGAGAGGCGACGTGACCTACGGCTTGGGGCAGGTGAGAAAGGCAGACTCGTTTGGAGCCGTGGAGACTCTGCTTGTGGCAGACTTCGCTTTGAGAGACGCTTCAGACGAGGATAGGCGGGTTTTGGAGGAATTGATGAAGGGAGTTGAGGGAAAGAGGGGAACAGTCTTGGTGGTAAGCGTGGAACACGAGGCTGGCCAGAAGCTCTTGGCGTTGAGCGGAGTAGCGGCCCTTCTGCGCTTCTCAGTGGGGCAGAACCTCTAACCGAGTCGAAGGCGACGTCTGACTTCGGGTTTGGTTTCTGCGAGCTTCTTCAGAGCCATCTCGAAAGTCTCGTCGGGCGACAATTCTGCTTCGATGAAAACACCTGTTCGCCCGACCTCGTCTCGTCTCATCAGGGCGTGCACACGGTCCAAGACTGTTTCCAGCGAGACTCCCAGAAGTTTGGAGGCTTCGTCTTCTCGGTTGACGATGCTACTCTCAACGTGTCCTTTTGGCGTGGGCTCGATGAGCATGAGCCTCTTGTCGACGCCGACCACTCGTCGCGCTTCTTGAAGCATTTCCAGCGTAACTTCACCGCCGAATCGGTAGAACTCTCTCTCCACATTCCGCATTCTCACCAGTGGAAAGGAGACAGTGCGCTGTTTGTCGATTTCGATGTAGCCCTTCACGGCGTAGTAGGGGGTCGCTTGCACGACTAGCCGTCTAGATGGCACAATATCAGCCCGCTCGAGTGCGGTCTCAATCATGAAGGAAGATGACGGGTCGGCTATGAAGACGTCTACATCGCTCTTCGCCGTGACATCGCCTCGGGCTATACTCCCATGCGTGACTGAGGCCAAGTTTGTCCGTTTCAGAATTTCCATGAGATGCATTGCTTCAAGGCGAAGAACTCTCAGTAGCTGCCAATGCTTCTTGCTGTAATGGATCTCTAAACGTTCAGCGCGTCCAAGCGGTTTCTTCGCCATGTTCTCAGCTTCTTAGAGAAACCTATACTAAAGCGTTAATTCAACATAAAGCGAGGACCCGGGCGGTAAACGATGTCTCAGAAGTGTACGCTGTGCAGACGCAAAGACGCGGTCTACATGCGACCCTACTCGGGCGAGAGGTTGTGTACCAGCTGCTTCTGCCAATCTATAGAGGATAAGGTTAGGGCAACAATAGCCGAGTACGAGATGCTTCGCTTCGACGACAGAATCGCGGTCGGAGTTTCCGGTGGCAAGGATAGTATGGCACTTCTCCGCATTTTGGCGAAGTTAGAGAAGTCATTTCCGAAGGCCGAATTGACTGCCATTACCGTGGATGAGGGCATTCAGGGTTATAGGGATGAGGCATTGAAGATTGCGGAGGAGGGCTGTCGAGAGCTCGGGGTCAAACATACCGTCGTGTCATTTGAGGAGCTGTTCGGGCTCGGGTTAGATAAGCTTGTTGAAAAGGTGCGTAGGAAGGATAAAAGGAGTGAAGGCTTAACGCCTTGCGCCTACTGTGGTGTCCTGCGGCGGCGGGCGCTTAATTCTTCGGCTCGAAACATGGGGGCGACAAAGCTTGCGACTGCCCATAACCTGGACGACGAGACACAGACCGTACTGTTGAACATTTTGCATGGTGATCCGTTGAGAATCGCGAGAACCAAGCCTGTCTCGTCGTTTGAGGATTCGAGTTTTGTGTGTCGCATCAAGCCCTTCTGCGAAGTTCTGGAAAGAGAAACGGCCTTGTACGCTTTTTTGAAGGGAATCGAGTTTCAGAGTGTACCTTGCCCGTACGCGTCGTCGGCTTTGAGGAACGATGCGCGAGCTATGCTGAACAGGATGGAGGAAAAGCATCCGGGAGTGAAGTATACAGTTTTTGGTTCGGCTGGAAAATTGTGGTCGATGATGAGTGACGCTGCAGGAGGAGAAGATGTGGGCACCTGCAGGCTGTGTGGCGAACCTGCGATGGGCGATGTGTGTCAACCATGCAAAATGCTGCAAGGTCTGAAATCATAATCCTGTCGAATTTTGACGAGCCTTCCGAGAACTGCCTGCGCGTGTATTGACCACAAATTTAATACTGTTCTGTTAATACTTAATACGCGTGAATAAGATGGGTATGGGAAAGAGCTCTAAGAAAAAGCCAATGACCAAGAAGGAAAGAAAAGAGAAAAAGAAGAAGCGCAAAGAGAAGCGTTGAAGCTAGCGCCCCATGCAAACGTGAGATAACTGCTGCGTTTCTTAGAAAGCAATTGTGATACTCGAACCGTGCCCATGCTGGAGTTGTCTCACGTACCCTCTCTTTTCTAGAAAGCAACCGTAGAATCCAAGAATCTAGATATCTTGTTCTCCGGGGTTTTGCGTGGAGCCTCAGCCGTTGGTGTGGCGTGAATGAAGAGGCGATGGTTTGCAGGGAAGTGAGCCCTGTTAGAGTAAACACGCCTACAGCATCTGGCGAGCAGAGTCGGCTTTTGGCGGGATGAACAAAAACGATAAGAGAAAGTCGGAGTAAGGTCTGTCTATGCGTTGCTCGCACTGCGGATTATGTTGTGAACGAACTGAAATGCTGCTTTCCAACGAAGACGTCGAGCGTCTGGGAAAAGTAGGATACGATAGGCAGAAGTTTGCCCGATTTGACAGGCATGGTTTTGTCAGACTGCGAAATCGGATGGGGTTCTGCGTGTTCTACGACGCCGCAAAACATCGCTGCAGGGTCTACAAATACAGGCCTTTGGGATGTCGAGTCTATCCAGTAGTCTACAGCGAACGGAAAGGGATAGTGGTAGATCATCTTTGTCCGATGAGAAAGACGGTCTCAGCAGGTGAGCTTGGAAGAAAGGGTAAAAAAGTGGTGGAGCTTTTGCGAAGAGTCGATAATGAAGCGACTTCACGCAAAGGCACTCGTGCGGCACCGTAGGACAGAGACCTACGACCGACCAGTCAGCAACCCAGATTCTCGCGCGGGCATTTGCGCATAGGCCTGAAATTCAAGTGGATGTTTGGTTTTTAGTGGTGGAGAAGATTTTGCTTTTCGTGTGCACTAGCATCCAAATAGAACAGGCTAATCGTGCCTGAGCACACGCCCAGTGCCCTAGCAACAAAAGCTAATAAACCACCAACCAAACAAACACCACTGGGCGGTGGGCCTCAAGTGGAGGGCTAGGGGTCCTCTGAAAGGCGTCAAGCCTTGACCGTAAATCCTCTATACGACGGACTGACAGCTGAGGCTGAGGCGTCCAAGAACGTCGAGTCCGGCCTATCCCTGCGATGAGCATCCGTCCCTCGGGGCTGACGGTCACGGAACCGTTTCCGTAAGGAAAAGGTTTCTGTGTTAGATAGGCGAACCCGGCCAGGCCCGGGAGGGAGCAACCTAAACCTAAACGTTTGGCGCTCGAGGGGAAGCGGATATGAGACAAGGATATCCTTGGACTTGACGAACACCGAGCGCTGAACCTCAGTGACCTGCCGCCCTTCCCCTTGCATTAGCAGATTATCGTGAATTCGTATTCTCTTTTCATAAATGAGAATAACAGCGCCTCTTGAAAGCAATCTGCAAAGACGCTTCAGAAGCGCGCTCAAAGGCTAAGGGACCTGATCATGGAACGCACAAAGACAGGAGTAGAAGGGCTTGACGAGCTGATTGATGGAGGAGTCATAAAAGGTGAAGTGCTCCTCCTTGCAGGCAGCACTGGCAGCGGCAAGACAATCCTCTCTACACAGTTCATCAATAACGGCGCACGCCTCTACGCCGAAAAGGGCGTATACGTAACGTTCGAAGAAGACGAGATCAGCCTGAAGCGAAATATGGCAAAGCTAGGCATGGATCTGGAAAGGCTGGAAAAAGAGAAACGAGTCAGAGTGATTGGACTGCAGACGATGAAGGAAGTAGGTCTCAACGCCAACTTGGATTACATTCTGAAAGTCGTAAGAGAACTCGGCGCAGAACGTCTGGTTATCGACTCTCTCACGGCTTTTCTCACAGGAACCGGGGAGAAATTTGAGTACAGAACCCTGATGCACCTTTTCTACAAGATACTGAAAAAAATGGGCTGTACAACGATAATGACCTGCAGCGTACCATCAGGCTCAGAAACCTTAGGGCTGGGAATAGAAGAATTCATAGCAGACTCGGTGATTGTTCTTGAGAACGTAATCATCGACTCAGAGCTGAAAACGCGTTTTCTGATCCGAAAGATGCGGGGAACAAGCCACAGCAGGACATATCACGACGTGATAATAAACGAAAGTGGATTGAGAATAGTACCGTTTTCAACCATGTAACGGCTGGGAAACGGGATGATGGGTCTGTTCTTTTTCACAGCCGCGTTCGGAGCGCTACTGACACTGGCGATAGTCTTCTTACGGCAGAAAGGCGCCTACTTCAAGTCGGTGCAAGTACTGCTCCTCGTCGCATTCTCCGGAATACTGTCCCTCGTCTTCACAAACATGATTAAGAACTACCTCATAACGGAGAGCGGAGTAATAACCCCCTACGTTCTGTGGGGTACCTCAGCTGCGATCATAAGCGCCTTGGCCTTGGAACATACGGCTTTCGTCTTGTGGAAACAACAACAAGGCGCGACTCAAAGGAAGAGCTTCTTCGCGAGCCAGATCAACATGCTCTCGTTGCTTTTCAAAACATTCGCTTTCGCCGTCTTGATTGTGACATGGGTTGCGATGCCGTGGGAGGTGGAATACGTGTTGACCCTCTGGGGCAACCTCGTTCAGGGGCCGGTCTACTCTCCATGGTACATGGCTTTGCTCGGAACGTTACTGATATTGACAATCCTGTACCCGTGCCTGATCTTCATTCGGCTAAGCCGCAGATGTAACGATAAGCAAGTGTCAGACGCGCTCTGGTGGCTTGGAATTTCCTGGGCATTCACTGGGGGAACCTTGTTGTTTTTCCATGGTCTACTAAGAGGCTTGGGCATTGAGCTAACCGAGATAAGCTCTGTTTTTTACGTGTTGTATTTCGGAATACTTGCCTACCATTTCAAACGGACAACAACCTTGGAAGGACTGTTCAAACCGGCGTGTCCTTCCCTTCGCCTAAGAGAAGGCGAACACTTGGTTGTATTCTACACTAGCAAAGTAGACAAATGGAAGCTTTTCTCCACGTACATCCACGAAGGAATTCGAGAGGGTGACAGAGTCATATACGCATTCTCGGAACCAGACACAGACGTTGTCAGACCCAAGCTCAGGGAATGTGGAATTGATGTTGAGAAATGCGAGAGGAACGGCTCACTTGTCTTGATGGGCGTATCACACGTCTACATTCGGAACGGGGTAATCAACAAGAGCCAGCTTATCAATTTCTGGAACGACCTGAAAACCGATACGAGAAAGAGCAGGTTCAAGCACGAGAGGGACCTCTTCGATATGGGAGACTTGAGCTTCTTAGGGAGCCAGAAGGACGTGTACTTCGAGTATCTCAGAGAAGCCAACACTCAGCTGATGGACCCCTTCATGATTGAGCTCCGAGCAGTCAACATTGAGGCTTTGGATCCCAGAGTCATTCAGGAGTTCAGGTTCCTAGGCACCAAATCAATGGATTTGCTTGAATACTCCGACAAGTTCTCGAAAAAGATCGGCGTCAACCATAAGCATATGGTTGGTAGGAATCTTCTGCTGGAATTCGACCCAGCCGCAGACTACGAGGACGTGATTCGCGACTTTGTCATGGAAGCCTCTGCAAACGCCGAGTCCGCCATCATATTCACCGGGCGAGGCAGTACGCTGCACACCCTCCTGAATGATCAGGAGAATGTGAAGTTCGTGCTGTTGACCAGCTTTACTCCAAAACCTGAGGAACATCCAGAAAGTCTTCTGGTACCCGCAAATAACACATCTCTTCTTCTTGACGCTTTGAGCAAGGCGGTCAAGAGCCACCGAAACGGAAGCTCCAATTTCGTATTTGACAGTCTCACCAGCCTCATTCTGCAGGTGGGATTCGACAAAGCCTACAACTTTGCGCGCTATGCCTTGGAGATTCTCAGCTCAGCAAATGTCACCTCGATATTCTTGTTCAATCCCAGTGCCCACGACCAAAAAATCGCCTCCAGTCTGAGGAGCCTGTTCAGCAACCAAATGTCCTTCGAAAAGGAAGGAATCGAAATCGTTAAGTTAACTGAGGAATTAATGAAAACATGAGGGTGAACGTTATGGAGACGAGTCGCGAATTTGAGAAATCGCTTTCGAAGATCATAGATACGCAACTCAGACAAGTATTCGGAGAGTCAGGCACTTCTGTCATCTACCAGTACTTGGAGAGCACTCTTTCCCTATCACATGAGGACATTCCCAAAAAGCTCGACGTTTTCGCGGAAGGATTGGACAGATTTCTCAGTTCAGGGGCGAGAGTTGTGGAGAAAGTAATTCTGGACGGACTCTATTCCGACTTTGGGCAAGAGTTTCAGTTCAAGAGCGGCTACGATTTCATTGACTATGTAAACGCGTTGAGAACAACAGTCAAAGGAAACAACACGTAGATCTTCTCTAGGTCTGATCTGCCTCCCTCCTGCAGAGCTTCAACGAATGATCGGCGTGATCTCGAGAGCTCGGAGCAATGAGTGGGAACATTTGGATACCATAGCGGCAATGCCGCAAAGTACCTCGCGTAGAGGTAGGAGGATTCGGAATAGCCTTGGACACGCGCATCATCCTAAGGTTTAATTCCTTATTGCACCAAGGTTCATCCGGTGTTGCCGTTGGAGCTAAAAGGAGTCCACCTCCTCCTGACATACCGATGCGATTTGGAATGCGACCACTGCTTTGTCTGGGGGAGCCCTAAAGGAAAAGGCACGTTCACTCTTGATCAAGTGAGAAACATCTTGTCAGAAGCGGAAAAACTGGACACTGTAAATTGCATCGCAATAGAGGGGGGTGAACCCTTCTTATACTATCCCATAATGGTGAGTACAGCTAAGGAGGCCAGGAACTTGGGCTTTCATGTTGAGATCCTCTCCAACTGCTACTGGGCCACCAGCGTTGCAGATGCTGTAGAGTGGCTCATCCCGATTGCCGAAGCCAGAAACGTCGAGTTGAGTTTGAGCAGCGACCTGTATCACGGAGAGAACTTGATAGCCGAGGAGGTCAGAAACGCTGCGCGCGCGGCCAGACTTCTAAACATCAAAGCGGGAGTGGTCTCTGTCAAATCCCCAACTTCTGAGGCCTCCTGCACGACGGAAGTTGAGGGAGCGAAAGTTGACTCATGGGAGTTGATGTTCAAGGGCAGAGCGGCCTCAAGACTGGCGGAACAAGCAAGCAAGAAGCCTTGGAGTGAATTCACCCGGTGCCCATACGAGGATTTCACGAAGCAGGAACGAGTCCACGTTGATCCTTTCGGCTACGTGCATGTGTGCCAAGGCATCTCGATTGGTAACGCATGGCAAAAGCCGTTCTCAAAGATAATTGGGGAGTATGATCCGTACGAGAATCCAATCCTTGAACCCTTAGTCCACGGTGGCCCATCGGCATTGGTTGAGAAGTTTGGTTTGACGCATGACGCGGTTTATGCAGACGCTTGCCACTTGTGCTTTTCTGCACGTCTAATGCTGCGAGATAGATATCCGGACATGTTAGCTCCAGACCAAATGTATGGGAAATTCGAGTAGTATAGAGCCCATGAGGAGTGAGCCCTTCTCCGCAGAGATGGGGGCAGCGTGACTTTGACAAGGGAAGAAGCTTGTAACCTGGCCAACGAGCGCGTCAAGAAAGTGTGCGCGTGCATTGGAGTTACGTACCGATAGCGTCCTTGTGCTTATTGCCCACTTGCAAGTATGACGATATAGTCAGCTGTGTCAGCGCACATGTCGGCCGCTCGCTCGATGAACTCTATCAGGTGGTCAAATATGACAGTGGTGCCGCAGTTCATCTGGTCAGCGTGTTTGATGAGCAGGATCTTGGTTTCGAGGTAGTCTTGGTCGATTTCAGATTCGATTTCTTCCACTTCCTTGGCGCCTTCTATGGCGGCTGCAGGATTCAGCATAATCTGTTCAATGCTGCTGCGCAAAGCATGGGCGCATTTTACCAAGGTGGATGTGGTGCCGACCTGTTTCTGCCAGAGTTCTTTTGGGATTTCCGAGTCTGTGAGCATTTTAACACATCTCGTCGCATCCTTCACGTGGTCTGCGAGGGTGTCGAGACGGTTCACGAGGTGCATTATATCTTCCCGGTAGTCAGAGAACAACGCCGTTCCTTTGGATAGTTCTTTGAAGACTCCTGTTCGTAGGCTGTCCACTTCCTTTTCAACTGCGAACAATTTTTCAATGTGATGTGCTGCTTCTTCTTTCTGTCCTTCAAAGACATTCCTCACTATTTGATGAAGCAAATTTGTTGTGTCCAAAGCTTTTGTTATCTGTTCTTGAGCCAAGTCTAAGGCATTAGTTCGGTGGCGTTTTTCAAACCATGCGAAGCTTTTTCTAGCCATCCTTTTCACCTCGCTTTCGAGCTCTTTCCATTACTATCTTAGCGTTGCTTTCTCTCCAGTGGAGAGATAGACAATCGATTCGCCTATGTATGTCGCGTGATCTGCGATTCTTTCCAGATACTTTGCCACAAGCAAGCTGGAAATTGTGCACTCTTCGGCGATAAGTGCCTTCTTGATCAGCTTGCCCAGGTATTGTAGATACAGTTCATCCATCTGTCTCTCTGTTTCAGACAGCCTCTCTGCTAATTGAGTGTCATGGCTCTTAAGGGAGCTTACACTTGTGTAGACCATGTCCAAGGTTTTCTGACCCATCTCTTCTATTGAGACCCTTATCCAATCTTTGCAGTGGGCTAGCCCTCCAAGTGTTTCGTAGACTTGGGAGACGTCTAAGGCATATCTTCCATACCGGGCGAAGTCGTAAGATATCTTCATGTACGATTTCAGAATTCTAAGGTCGGATGCGACAGGTTGGAACCTAGCTATGATTTCAAAGGTTCTATCTTCAGCCTCCTCCGCCATTGACAGCAAAATGTCCGAACGCTCTTTTATTTCTGAGTAGGCGCTTTCACCCTCAATGTAGCTTCTAAGTGACAGAAAAACGGTTTTGTGGGCCAGATCGCCCATCTTGAGGAGTATGTGTGTTAACTGCTCCATGTCGGTGTCGATCAGTCGGCTCATGGGTCTTTCACCTAACCAAACTCTCCAGTTATGTATTTCTCGGTCAACTCGCTCGTTGGATTCTCAAAAATGTCTCGCGTCCTTCCATACTCGATAAACTCACCCAGATACATAAACACGGTATAGTCTGAGACCCTGGCGGCTTGTTGCATGTTGTGTGTAACGATTAGCACAGTATATTTCTCGGCCAATTTCCGCATGAGAGCCTCGATCTTTGCGGTAGCAGCGGGGTCTAGGGCGCTGCAGGGTTCGTCCATCAATATGATTTCAGGCTTCACCGCCAACGCTCTCGCGATGCAGAGTCTTTGCTGTTGCCCCCCTGAAAGATCAAAAGCACTGTCCTGCAGCCGGTCACTGACTTCCCCCCAGAGAGCTGCTTCCTTCAAGCTTTTCTCCACCACGTCATCGAGCTCGTGCCCGCTTGCCATTTTGTGAATTTTCGGTCCAAACGCCACATTCTCGTAGATTGATTTGGGGAACGGGTTTGGTTTCTGGAACACCATTCCGATTTTTCTTCTAACTTCATAGACATTTGCGCCACCGTCGTAAATGCTGCCTCCTCCTATACGTATCTCTCCAGCGGTTCGACTGCCTTTTATCACTTCGTTCATCCTGTTAATTGCCCGTATCAACGTTGTCTTTCCGCAACCCGACGGACCCATTATAGCCGTGACTGCATTTGGTCTAATCTTCAGGTTTATGTCTTTAAGCACATGTTTGTCCCCGAACCAAACGTTGAGGGCTCTTATATCTATCTTAGCAGTATCAGCCAAAGCCACCAGCTCTCTCTGTCATCTTAGCCACGGCTGCTTTCTCCTGTAATGAACTCTCAAGACAATCGCGAACAGAGCGAAAACGGCAACGATCACAAAAAGGACTAGTGCTATGCCGAACACCTTTTCAGCAGGCTCGCCTAGCGCCACGATTTTGTACCATATGTTAAAGGACAGGGCCATTATGGGCTCTAGGGGAGAATCTGGCAAACCCCTAGTTAACAGCACACAGGACGTGAAAAGTATTGCCGCTGTCTCTCCCGCCACTCTGGCTATGCCCAAGACTATGCTCGTCACTATTCCCGGTCCGGCCGCTAGTAATGTTGTAAGCCTTATGGCCTTCCATTTTGTTGCACCCAAAGCCAAGGCGGCCTCTTTGAAGGAAGGTGGAACCATCCTAAGAGCTTCTTCCGACCCTCTTATCACTATCGGTAGCATCATCAGAGCCAAGGTTAACCAACCGGCAGCCAAGGAAACGCCTAATCCCAGCTGTAGACTGAAGAACGTGAACCCAAACAAACCTATAACTATCGATGGAACACCCGCCAAGTTGTTGATAGCTTGGTCAATGACACGCGTTAACTTGCCTCGGGGCGCATATTCCACCAAGTAGATGGCAGCGAATATTCCAATTGGTCCGGCGATTCCAGCCGCACCGAGAAACAGGTATATTGTTCCTCCGATCATCTCAAATGCTCCCCCTTGGAGTACACTTGTGGTCAGAAATTCCCAGCTGAGGGTTCCTATTCCGGCCAGCAGTGTCGCAACAATCCAGAAAGACACAATCAAACAGATAAGCATAGGTATTCCGAGAGCAACAAGCTGCACTCTCTCTTTAATCCTGCTACTCACAGTTGCACACCTCGTTTCACTATTGCATCGGCAACAGTGTTTACGATGAACGTGATGATGAGCAGTATGAGGGCTAATCCGAAAAGTGCACTGTAGCCCACACTTCCAAAAGCCGCGCCGCCCATGCGGGCAGCTATGAACGCTGGTATTGTGTACACTGCCTCTGAGAAATTCCAAGGTGGATTAGGCACCCACGGCCTGTTGCCCGCAACCATTGACACCGCGATTGTTTCACCTATTGCCCTTCCAAAGCCTAGCATTACGCTCGCCAATATGCCGGATTTCGCAATGGGCAACACAACGCCTCTGATCGTCTGTAATCTAGTGGCTCCAAGAGCCAGAGCGGCTTCTTTGTAGTCTTTCGGTACGGCGGCGATCGTTTCGCCAGCGACGCTAACAATCGTGGGAATGGTCATGATAGCCAATATTAATGAAGCCGTCAACGCGCATCGCCCAGAAGCAAGCCCCAATGAGGAGGCAACTAGAGGCGCTACGGATATCAGCCCTATGAATCCATAGATGACAGAGGGGATGGAGGCTAGAAGCTCAACGATTGACTTGACGGGATCTTTCAGAGAGAACGGCAAGATCTCGGCTATGAAAATGGCCGTTAATACTCCTAAGGGAATGGAAATTGCCAGTGCGCCTGATGTGACCATGAGTGAGCCGTATAGCAAAGGAAGGCCGCCAAATAGGTCACGTTTGACGTCCCATATCTGACCAAAGACTAAATCGGTGCCGAACATGGAAAACGCAAAGGCGCCTTCTCTTGTCACGAAGAGAACCATGAGGAATAGAATAACTATTGAGAAGGAAGCACAGAGGAATAGGATGATCTCTATCGGTTCAGATTTCAGCCTAGCATAAAAATGGGAGAGTGTTTCGAGTTTGTTCCTACGCATTCTCGATAGCGCTCCTCTTTGTTCGGCATGTCTTGTGCTGAACTGCTGCTAGGGGTAGTTGTGGCTTGGTGGAAGTTTCAGGAAGCCTTTTGACGCCACTAGTTGCTGGCCTTCGGAGCTTAGAACGAAGTCGATGAACCTGTCAACCAACGACCCGCTCACGGATGGGCTGCTTGTGACGAAGTATAGAAATCGGGATATCGGGAATTTTCCGCCTTCAATGTTTGCCAGAGTGGGCTCGACATATTCTGTGCCTTCTGTCTTCGCCAAAGCTACATGAACCATGTTGCTGCTTAGAAAACCGACGCCAACATACCCGATTGAGTAGGAGGTGGTTTCAACGGCGCCTTTTACAGCTGGGTTAGACGGCTGTTCGTGTGCTCTCGCTGTGTCTACGGCATAGTCCCATGGGTCCATTGTATACTCTTCAAAAGTGCCTCGAGTGCCGGAGCCTTCTTCTCGAACAACTACGTAGATTTCCTCATCAGGCAGGCCAGAGTGCACTTGGTTCCATCGTGTATAGTTCCCAGCGAAGATTCTACCCACTTCCTGCAGAGTGAGTTTCAAGCTCGCGTTCACTGAAGGGTGAACCACTACACAGACAGCGTCCAGAGCCACGGGGTGCAGCCACAAGTTCGCTGCCTTAGGGTTCATGATTTCTGTCGATTTGGGTGGCCTAGAGGCTAATCCAATGTCGCTTATTCCGTCAATTATGTTCTTGTAACCTACGCCTGACCCGCCGCCCACGGAAATGACATTGGTGCCAGGGTACTTGTTCATGAACGCCAAGCTGCAAGCTTCTGCTATCGGTAGAACGGTGGTCGAACCTGCCAAGTCTATGCTGCCGGTGCGCCATTCACTGTCTTCTGGGAACTCTTGGGCGGTTTCCGGGATTGGTCTTAGATAGTATCCTGCGGCAAAGCCTGCGATGATCAGTATGACCATTCCTACGGCGACGTACACAGTCGACATGCCCCTATTCGGATCTCTTGCCATTCTCTCACGTCTCGCAACGTTTTAGAGAGGATGTAAATGAAAGAGCCGGGTTTATAGTTACTCCAAATAGTATATATTCTGCTACGTAAACTATAGAGTAGAGCGCGAAAATAATGGTGAGAACTCCATCAAGAAGAGGTGAAACGAGGAAACTTCAAGTCACCGGAGGGTCGACCTACGTTCTTTCGTTGCCCAAGAGTTGGGTTGTTCGAAACAAGCTCAAGAAAGGCAGCTCGTTGCTTGTTCGCGAGGAAGAAGACGACTCTCTGGCGATCTTGGCCCCGGAATTGGCGAAGCCTGAGAGAACAGAGGAGGCCTTTATTGATGTTTTCTCGGGAGACCCTCTTGACTCAGCGATAAGGAAAACGGTTTCTGCTTACCTCGTGGGTTACGGCGTTATCCACATAAGGTCGGAGAAGAACCAGCAGCTTTCGTCAAGCCAGAGAAGCATATTGAAGAATTTCGCGCGTCGCCTGCTGATTGGAACGGAAATCGTCACAGATACGGCTACTGAGTTGACCCTGCAGGTTCTGCTAAGCTATCCTGAACTGTCTGTCCTAAGTGCGCTGAGGAGGATGAGCGTCATAACGTCGTCTATGCACAAAGATGCGATTGCCGCGCTTAGGAGCCTTGACAGGCAGCTGGCGGAAGCCGTTATTGCAGCCGATGATGATGTTGACCGTTTCCATCTCTACATAATACGTCAACTCAAGATGGCCGTCCAAAACCATAGGATAATCAGCGAAATCGGGTTGGGCAATGCACGTGAGTGTCTGGGGTACCGGTTAGTGACGAAATCGGTGGAGAGAACAGCCGACCATGCGGCAAACATCGCGCGGGGTATACTCCTTCTCAAAGTGCCGGTGGAGACGAAAGCATTGCGGAAGATTGAACAGATGAGCGACTTGGCGGTATCGGCCTTTGAGCGGGCCGTTGAGTCGCTTTTCAGAAGAGACTTTGATCAAGCAGAGGAGGTTGTTCGAAAGTCAAAGGATTTTGTCATTCTGGAGAAAGAGGCAGAGCCCTCCTTGAAAAGGATAGAGCTCGAGCATCTCGTCAGCCTTCGACTCCTGATTGAAAGCCTTCGAAGAACTGTGGAATACGCCAGCGACATTGCAGAGATCGTGCTCAACCTGACCGTTGAAGCTGCAATAAGAAAGGGTTAGGCATGAACACTGACTCTCATTGCACCGAGAAAAGGAGCCGCCCGTCTCTGCTCGCTCGCACGAACGCAAATGTGCGAACCCGAGGGGGAGGGGGGGACCCCCCTAGGCGGTCAGCGACTCCACTAAGCCTAGCTAGTCATTGCGGCCAAGAATGAGCTGTTGACTACGAGTCCGCTTTGTTTGAGCGTTGTCTTTCGGATGTCCGTGTCAAAGTTTCTTGTGGCATAGCCACCAGTCGAGGCACTCGATCTCTCCAGCCTGCTGTTGCTCTTTTCGTTTCTTAATCATGTCGACCGTGTTTGCTGGCGGCACAATTACGTGATCTCCGAGGATTTCGTTGTTTGGCCAGTTGGCTGGAATCGCGTATCCTTTGTCGGCTGTCTGCAGGCCTTTGATCATTCTCAAGATTTCATCCATGTTCCTGCCCAACTCCATGGGATAGTAGAGGATTGCTCTAACAATGCCTTTCGGGTCCACTATCGATACAGCTCTCACGGTCTGCGTCCCTTCCGCTTGCCTGTGGCGCATGCCTAGCTTAGCCGCCACGGCGCCAGTATTGTCAGCGATGATGGGAAACTGAATTTCGACACCGACTTTCTCTTTGATCCATTCCTCCCACTTGAGATGGGCGAACACTTGATCAATACTGAGCCCGATCAGATCGCATTGCAACTTCTGGAATTCGTCGAATCTCTTCTGGAAAGCCACGAACTCGGTGGTGCATACGGGCGTGAAGTCTGCGGGATGGCTGAATAGAACAAACCATCGTCCCTGGTAATCGTCCGGCAGTTTCATTTTGCCCCGTGTGGTCTTGACTTCCATTTCAGGAAACTTCTCGCCGATTAGAGGCATACCATATTCACTCATCTAATTCGCCACGACAGGAAAAGGCACGTGAACATAAATAGGTTATGCTCGTTCCTTAACTGGCGTGCGCGTTCGTGCTTTCGTGCCATTCTGAAATCAGAGGTCGCCTCCCATGAGAGCTTAGAGCGACTCTCTGACTGTTTGAAGTAGCCGCTTGATTGCTGCTCTGATTTCTATCCTTCCTCCACCGTTTTTGTGAGCGCCTCAAGGCCCGCAGTCGTAGTGTCGAGGCTTTTGACTCGATCTCGATGGGCGGGGGGTTCCTGCGGAGTTGGAGGTAGTTGAGAGCATGACTCCGGATCCTTCTCCAGCACTTCCAGGGATATCAGCCCGCCATATTACCCAACTACGCGGGTAAGAGGCGATACGGAATGAAGAACGGTGACATGCAGCTGTGCGTCGCTACGAAAGATTCTTAAGCGACTAGAATATTACAGTATTTTTGATAAAATTACGAATTAGGTAGAAAGACATGTGTAAGCAAGAAGAGAAGTGCGAATTTGAAAGTAACATGAAAGGCTGTGCGTTGAAGCATATAAGCGAAGCACGGAAGCTTCTGTCCAAAGGAAAAGTCGCGGATGCCGATGTCGAGTTAGGCTATGCTGAAAAGCATTTGAAAGAGAAGTAGTGCATGTGCCTATCACGCTGCTGATGCAGAAGTGCGACTTCCTACGTTTCAGCCCCACTAGGTGATTAGTCGATGTGTGGCGATGACTGCAGTAGTTGGAACATGAAAGAGTTTAGCCGATTTCAGAAGTATTTCAGAGCTCTCCACTGCCCGACGCGGTGGGTCATCATTCGTCTGATTGGCGGCGGAACCAGAAGCACAAACGAAATCGTAGAAGGGTTAGAGAAAGCAGGAGAGGACCTGTCCAGATCAGGGCTTTATTATCATCTATCCGAGCTGGAAACAGCCGGCATCATCGAGATGGCTGGTTATCGGGAAGTGGGAGGAGGGGCGCCGGAAAAGGTCTGGAAGTTGAAGACCCGCGAAATACGGGTTGACCTCCTCGAGGATGATGTCGAAGAGCCTGGCGACGACATGAACTCTAAGGAGGAAGATTGATGCATGTGCGCTGAGAGCGTTATAGAGGCATCAAAGCTGACGAAATACTATGGCGAATTCTGCGCGGTTGATCACATCAGTTTCAAGGTTGACCAGGGTGAGATCTTCGGGTTCCTCGGCCCCAATGGGGCAGGCAAGACCACGACAGTTCGGATGCTCACCGGCATTTCCATTCCCTCGGCCGGTTGGGCGACAATTATGGGGTATGACATTCAGAAGCAGGCTGTGAAGGCGAAGGAGACGATGGGAATCGTGCCCGACATCTCCAACGTCTACACCGAGCTATCAGCGTGGGACAATCTTACGTTCACTGGGCAGCTCTATGGAATGCCCAAGAGTGACCGAGAAAGCAGGGCTAAGGAGCTTTTGGAGATGTTCGATTTGATTGACAGGCGCGACGAGAAGTTGGAAGATTACTCACGAGGCATGAAACGACGTGTTTGCATCGCCATGGCTCTTATCAACCGATCATCAGTCTTGTTCCTCGATGAGCCGACGTCTGGGCTGGACGTGCAGAGCGTCATAATCATCAGAGATCTGATAAGACAGCTGAACCGAGAAGGGCTAACCGTTTTCTTAACCACCCACAACATGGAAGAGGCCAGTCAAATGTGCGACCGCATCGCCATCATTCACCGAGGAAAAATCGCCGCCATCGATACGCCTGAACGGCTGAAGAGAACGACAGAAGGACTCCAATCGGTGGAAATTGCCTTCGAAACTGCGAATCCGAATGTTTTGAACGACTTGAAAGTCCTTTCAGACGTCAATGAGGTCACCAAGCAAGGGGACAAGTTCAGGCTTTACACCAACGACCCGCCGAGCGTTTTGGCAGCAGTGTGGGACTATGCAAAGACGGAGAAGTTGAAGCTCATCACTGTGAACACCGTTGGCCCCAGCCTTGAGGATGTTTTTGTGAAGCTGACAGGGATTAGAGAGGAACCAGAAGGCGGTGGACGCAAAGGACTGATGGGTCATCAACGGAGAAGAGGAGGGACGCAGGGATGAGACGTGAACGCGTTGCGAGGGAACTGAAGGCTGCGTGGGCAATTGCCACGAAGGATATGAAGATTTACTACTTGAAGCCTCCCTCGTTGATGTTTGGGATTCTTTTCCCCTTCGCTATGTTCCTATCCTTCGTCATAGGACGAGATATGCCTATATCGCAGGCTATACCAGTACTCGTTGCCCATACGGTTTTCTTTGCCGCGTCATCTATTGGCCCCGTCTCCATACCGATGGAGAGAAGACTGCAGACCTTCGATCGCTTTCTGTCCGCTCCAGTATCGCTGCTGACGGTTCTGCTGGGGAAGACGATCGCTGGCTTCGTATACGGCGTCGGAATATCCTGTATACCAGTGGCCCTGGGTTTAGCCGTTTTTGGCACTCGAATCCTCGATCTCATAGCGCTGACGATCGGAATGGGGCTGTCCGCCTTCGGCTTTGCAGCGATGGGCATCATGTTCGCCTCTCTGCCAGGCCAGGGACCAGGCCAAGTCTTGATGCCGCTTAACTTCGTTCGCATCCCTCTGCTGTTCATCAGCGGCGTATACATGCCGATTAAGGATTTGCCCGCTTGGGGTCAAGTAGCTTCGGCAGCGTCCCCCCTGACTCATACAATCGAGTTAATCAGGCTTGGATTGGGAGGGGAGAACTTCTTCGGGCTAACAACCAATGTGGCTGTCCTCACCTTCTACGTAGCAGCGTTCTTACTTGCTGGAATGAGGTTCCACATCATGAACCAAAAGAGAGAGTAGGGACACACTATATCAGCAACTTCATTACCACCAGC
>CAYNAW010000020.1:18351-19829 GCA_964395545.1 uncultured Candidatus Bathyarchaeia archaeon
TCTGGCCTGTACAATGCATCGAGAAGGGAGAGGAGTGAACGCGTTCGAGGTCTTATCAAGATCTGTGCACGCGGCGATATCTCCAACTTTCAAGCGCTACCTGCTCTAAGGATTGACTCTTATCGACCTACCCACCAGATTTATTCCGCATAGCTTTAAGTGAACGGGTTCGATGTATTAAGATCTGTGAAGGGGGCAACTGCATGAGTGAATATCCCTCTGGAAGCGTGGAAGACCGTAAGATGTTGGCAGAATTGCCTATAGAAAAACTGCTTGACTACTTCTTCTTGCAAATTCGCAATATATGGAGAGTAGACGGACTCTACTTCTTGGGTATTGAAAAGCGATTCAGCACTGAGGCGGCAACGGAAATTGATGCAAGTGCTTGGGAGACTATGGCTGCAATTGAAGCCAAAAGCCTCCAACGGATGTTCAGAATCGGCGAAAACCCAGACTTGGCAACAATCGTTCATCTCTTGCGCAAGTCCAGTTGGGCAATGGATCAGCCTTTCAAAAATATCGATGTGGGCGACAAACGGGCCACCTTGAGCATTGACAAATGTAGAACTCAGGAAGCTCGTCTGAGCAAAGGCTTATGCGAGTTTCCATGTAAAAAGGTGCGGTTTGGATATCTAAGGAATTTTGCAAAGACTTTGAATCCGAAAGCGGAAGTGAACTGCTTGGTTTGCCCCCCAGACAAGCATCCCAAGGACGTGTGGTGTAAATGGGAATTCGCAATTTGATTTTGGCGGTTTGCATTCTGTTTTTCCTTATATGAGCAACATCGTGTCACACTTCTGGCACGCACTCGAACTCCTCTTTCTCACAACGTCGTCAGGAAAACTCTGCGAATGCACGCGCATTATGCGTGTAATTATCCGGTTGATTGTTGGATTTTTCTGCTTTCTTCTTCTTTCAAGACGACAAGCGTTTTTCCTTCTGTGAGAGCTTGAGCAACCTTCCTTCTCACGCTTTGAAGAAGTCGCCATATGGTTCCTCTTGAAACTCCCATCTTCTGACCTGCTTCTTCTTGAGACAGTCCTTCAAGGTCGACTAGTCTCAATGCTTCGATTTCTGCTGGCTCAACGAAAACGGTCCCGGGGTTTGTCTGAGGTGTCGGAACTAGTCTGTCCACTGTTGTGGGAGTGGGTATCGTGACTGGTTTGGGGAATCTTCCTCTTCCACCATATCTACGTCTGCGTCGCCAGGCCATGTCGATCAACTGTGTAATGGCTCGCCGTAACTTTTATATATTTCTGTGCACTATCACATAAATGATTGTGTGCATAAACACAAAAAGAGGTGAAACATAAAATGCCAAGAGGAGATAGAACAGGACCTTGGGGCTTAGGACCCATGACTGGACGAGCAGCTGGCTACTGCGCCGGTTACCCTGTTCCAGGATTCATGAACCCGATACCTGGATATGGAAGAGGACCCGGCTATGGCAGAGGACGAGGCAGAGGCTTCGGTAGAGG
>CAYNAW010000020.1:19929-25870 GCA_964395545.1 uncultured Candidatus Bathyarchaeia archaeon
AGAGGCTTCGGTAGAGGTTGGGGCAGAGGCTTTGGCAGGGGTATGTGGGGCTATCCCCCGCAATATCAACAACCCTATCCGCCTCCGATGTATCCACCCGCACCACCACAGAACCCATATGCCTATCCGCCAACGTATCTGCCGATAACGCAACCCCAGACTCCGGAACAGGAAGTTGCAGCGTTGGAAAACTACAGAAAAGAACTAGAGGCAGAAAGAGCGGACCTTGAAGAGGAAATGGGTGAAATCGCGTCCAGAATCGAAGCGCTAAAGGCGACGCTTGAACAGGGAAAAAACAAGTAACAAGACTCTGAACCAGTTGACTCCCATCATGACACTCTTCGAAAGCGACGATTGTGGACGAGTCCACCATCCTCCAGAATCATCCCACTGGGCAAGCGGCAGCGAATTTGCCACCGTGATTCCCCGGTTGAACAAGGGGTTACCGAGAGGAAGCAGTGCAGCAGACTTACGTGGCAACCTTCTTCGTCCCAGTCTTCTCCTTTTTTGTCGAACCGAAATTGACGGAGCTGAGAGGTGATAAGCGAGTATGGCGAAATTGAGGATAGCTGTTCCAACCAAAGACCGCAAGGGTCTGGATGATGTGGTTTCAGAAGTTTTCGGGAAAGCCAGATTTTTCACGATAATCGATGTTGAGGATGGCGAAGTTAAGAACGTGCAGATAATCGACAATCCAGCTGCATCTTACGAATATGGTTCTGGACCAATTGCAGTGAAGACCTTAGCTGACCTTAAAGTGAATTTGGTGATGACTGCTGAACTCGGTCCAGGTGCTTCAAACCTGCTTGACCACCACATCATTAGAAGAATCGCTGTCAAACCCAACACGAGAGTCGCCGAATCGATCAGAGAACCCCTCGTGGAGGGTTAGCGCGGATAAGCACGAACATTAATGGAGAATCATACCCCAATCGGTTAAAATACGCAGTCAACCACAGTAATGACGGGACTTGGATGCAGAACCGAAGAAATATAGGCATAATTATCTGCGATCGCTACAGCAGTTGCGCTGGCGGCAAATGTCTTAAGGCTCTGAGAAACAGAGAAGGAGCTTTCAGCGTTCACAAAGACCAAGAAGTGGAACTAGTCGGATACACTACCTGCGGAGGATGTCCAGGGGGAAACGTGGAATACTGCGTGGAGGAAATGAAGAAGAACGGTGCTAACGTCATCCATCTGGCAACAGGCATGGTTGTGGGCTACCCCCCATGCCCGCACATTGACCATTTCTATAGTTTCATCAAACAGAAGTACGGGATAGACGTTGTAATAGGCACACACCCCATCCCACAAAGCTATTACGCAAGTCATACCGCCTTGGGAACGTGGACCACACCGGAATGGAAAGAGAAGATCACGCATGTGTTGGGAGATAAGCAGACGCGACTAAAATATAGCTAATTGATGGGGCTTCAAACTTGACGGTGCGGCAAAATTGTAAGTAGGGAGAGGCGGCAGGCAGGGTATGAACGAAGATATAATCACCGATTTCTTGAAGAAAACAAATGTATATGCGGTTATTGGTGTTAGCAGAGACCCTGAGAAGTATGGCCATCAAGTTTATAGAGACTTGCGCAATGCTGGATACAAGGTCCACTGTGTCAATCCAAATACAGATAGCGTTTTAGGAGACCAGTGCTACGCAAGCCTTGCAACGCTCCCGACGAAACCGGATGTTGTGGACGTAGTAGTTCCGCCAAAGATAACGGAACAAGTAGTCAAGACCTGCAAGAAACTTGGCATAAGAAAAGTGTGGATGCAGCCGGGTTCAGAATCTGAGGAGGCAATTAACTTCTGCAGGAAAAATGACATAGCGGTTGTCCATGGAATCTGTGTTATGGTTGAAAGAAGGAGCAGATCTGAATAGGCTAGTAACTATCTGTGCGAATTCGACAGGCCGCTTCTAATGTAGTGATATTTCTCACCTTTTCTAATGTCAGCAGTCACCAGACCCTTTCGTGCCAGTTTCTTCAGCAACATTGTTGAGGTTGGAAGAGGGATACCCATGGACTTTGAAACGTCGATAACGCTACATGGTCTTCTCTTCAGGAGCTCGATGGCCTCTTTTTCCAGAGATTCGTGAGAATGCCATTTTACGTCTCTGTCAAGTTTTTCTTGAAGCCCATAAACCTGGACCTGCTCTTTTTTGAAGTGTTCCCAGAATTTCGCAGCCACCAGCTTCACTTCTTCCAGTGACGGGATTCTGACGAAGCCTTCAGATGGAGGACGGTAGGGCACTTCAAGTTGCACTCGTTCCGGGTTTACGTCGACTATTGTATCAACAAGATCCTGCAGAGGTTTTCCATGAACGTTGGTTACTCGATTGTCCGTTGAACGCAACAGCATCACTTCCAGGGCTATTGTACCATTGATTGTTCGTTTTAGCCTCTTTATAGAACCCGCAATTGCCTTAGCTGTAAGCATGACATCTGCAGGTCTGTTAATAACGCGGAACGTCGCTTCGTCACCAGCATCGAGTTTTGCCACAACAATATCAAAAACAGCAAGGTTCTCTTTCACGCGTTTCTTGTGAAACAGCGATGAGTTGGTGAGAATAGCCAAAGGAAGGTCACCAATTCTCTCCTTAACTGCTTTCGCGATTGATTCAAGCTCCAGATTGAGTGTGGGCTCCCCTGATCCAGAAAACGTAACTACATCTATGGATTCTACGCTCAGGTGTTTCAAGACCTTGTCTAAATCCCGAACAACACTCTTCGCATCAACAAGCTTCCCTCGGATTTCCTCGGGTTTAGAAATCCGCATCCTGGTTTTTCCGAGCTGGCAATAAATGCAGTCAAAAGTGCACTTCTTGGGCGGCAGAATAACATCTACGCCCAGCGATCTTCCCAAGCGCCACGATGGCACGGGACCATAGACTGTTGACAACGTTAGCCTCAACCCAACATTCATGACAAATCGTCGGTAAAAGAAGCTCTCCTATTGCGTAGGGAATTGCTGTTGCTTGTGTGCCGACCAAAGCCATTTCGATGCCTAATATAAGTCGGTGCTTGCTGGCGCGCGCATTCACCTTCTTGTGCCAACGTTCGCCATCCTCTAGGTTCTCCTTCGCAACTCCAGCAACTTTTTCGCTTTCCTTTAAATGAGTCTCCTGACGTTTTCCCACATTTCTTTGATTTCTCGTGAGACAAGGTTTTCCGGTGAATAATCAACGACGGGTTCTTCATTGACCATGGCTTCCGTGACCATGGGATCGAAAGAAATCTTTCCGACAACTCCTATCGTTTGCTTTTCGCAGAAGCTTTCGATTTTTCGCGTGTTTTCCTTGTTTATGTCGTGTTTGTTTATGCAGACCAACGACAAAACGTTGAAATGGTTCAGAAGTTTCAAGACTCGCTTCATGTCATGAATTCCTGAAACCGTGGGCTCGGTAACGATAACTCCCACATCGATCCCGGTCACCGAGGCAATGACAGCACAACCTAGACCCGGCGGGCCGTCGATTAGAATCAGGTTTGATTTTTCCTTTTCCGCAATCTGCCTTGCGTTATGTCGCACTAATGTAACCAGCTTGCCTGAATTCGACTCGCCGGGAAACAATAATGCGTGAGACATCATTCCATATTTAGTCTTGGAGATGAAGGCTTGTCCTGATACACGTTCCTTCAGCGTTATCGCGTTTTCGGGGCAGACAAGTGTACACGTGCCGCAGCCTTCGCAGCGCATAGCGTCCACTTTGAAGTCTGATATGGCCTCGAACCTGCAGGCTTTTTGGCATAGGCCGCATTTGACGCATTTGTCCAGGTCTATTTCGGCTAGTTTTGGACCTTTGAACTCTTGGGTCTCGATGGTTTCTGGGTGGAGAAGCATGTGGAGATCAGGCGCATCGACGTCGCAATCAGTAATCACCGGGTTATTCGCCAAAGTAGCAAAAGAAGCGGCTATGGATGTCTTGCCTGTGCCACCCTTCCCGCTCAGAACAGTGAGCTGCTTCAACTAAGCGGACCTACCTTTTGTTTCGTCAAAGAGCTGCTGAAACTTCTCTTTCCACTCTGGCATTCTCGACACGAAGGGAGTTCCAGACGAATAGAGCTCTGCGATTCTTTTATCATGCGGGATTTCCAACAGAATTGGAATTCCCCTATCTGCGCAGTACGCGTAGACTTTTCTGTCGCCTATTCCAGCTCGATTCACCACGACGCCGAGTGGGATGCCCAGCCTTTCTAAGACTTCAACTGCGATTTTCAAGTCGTACAATCCGAAGGGGGTGGGCTCGGTCACGAGTATGCAGTAATCGCTTTTGTAGACGGATTCAACGACTGGGCAAGAGGTTCCGGGAGGCGAATCGATTATTACTGTCCCATGAGGTCGGGTTTGCTTTTTCACCTCCGCTATCACGGGAGTGGCCATAGGCTCGCCGATGTCAAGTTCGCCGTAAACCAACTCCACTCCATCCGAAACTCCTTTCTTGATTATGCCGATTTTTCGCTCCTTTTCTCGGATCGCATCTCTTGGACACACGATTGCGCAGCCTCCGCAGCCATGACAGAGCTCTGGAAAGAGCAAGATTTTTCGATTGGCGACGAAGAGGGCGTTAAATTTGCAGAACCTGGCGCATTCGCCGCAGTAGTTGCACTTTTTCTCGTCGACCACTGGAACTCGCACGTAGACTGGCCTCGTTTCGCTTATCTTCGGATGCAGAAGGAGATGAGCATTGGGCTCTTCCACATCGCAGTCCAAAAGCTGAGCGTCTTTCAAGGACATTGCCATGCATACGGCGACGGTTGTCTTTCCTGTTCCTCCTTTTCCACTGGCTATCGAGACTATCATCTAGTCACGTTCTCTTCTGCGACTCGACTGTCCGCTTATGATAGTTACTATAGAGGGCGATGACGGGATTATGCCCCAGCAACCTGTCCTTGACTATAAGCGTGGTGACCGGCGCTTTCGAATTGATGGTAAAGAGCATGTCATGTCCTAAGCATAAGCCGACGATGACGTTGATGTTGGTCCCGGCGGCGTTGAGGAGTTCGGCTTGAAGCACGGGGTTGCAACCTGCCTCGAACTTCGACGGGCTGCCGATTTTGTATGTTTTCGCCACGTTGAGTTGTGTCTTGTCGATGCCGCCACACTTGCACATAACTGACGCGACGGCAAAGCCTGCTTTTTCCAAGATTTTGTTGATTCTTGCTGCTTCGTCCCGCATGCCCGAGCAGAACGCTATTCCTATCTTTTGGGCGTGAACTAACTTGCCAAACTCGATCAGCTCTTTGATTCGTGGTCGTACCGCCATGCGTACACCTCTGACAACTTCGTACGCCTCTTTCTCGGTGATCGTTGCTGGAACATAGAGTTTCCTTACGTCGTCAAGTCCATATCGTTCAACTGCGGAATCAATCACTTCTGGGCTCGTTCTCATGGGGCAGTAATCGGGAAGTCGATCTCTGTTGATTTTCTCTAATGGCGCCCCTTCGCAGTAGGCTCCTGGACACTTGGCGCACTGAGGAAGAACCTTCGCTTTCATACTCTCCCTTTCCTTCAGCTATCCAGTCAAGGATGCCGTGCTTCGTGGCATCCTTGTGTTAGCTCTTCCAGCTCATTTCTCTTGTAGGCATCAATCACCTGTCTCACGGTATTCGCGTTCGCCCGTAGCACTGCCACTCGAACATCCTGATATATGCTTAGACCTCGTGGACCCATACCGTACGTTATGATGACGTTCGGCTTTAGCTGCAGGATGAAATCTGCGCGTCTTCCTGAGCCGCCGAAATGCTCGCCAACGTTTGCAACTGTTTTCTGGCTTACCACCTGTCCGTTTTCATCCAATTCAACAACGGCAAAATAGGGTGTTCTGCCAAAGTGCTCGGATAGCCGAGCATCTGAACCAGATTCATCGATTACCGGGATTACGATTCTCACAGTCACTTGACCACCTCCTTCTCTAGAACCTTCAAGTTTTTTC
>CAYNAW010000021.1:0-25285 GCA_964395545.1 uncultured Candidatus Bathyarchaeia archaeon
AGTTTCTTCCTGAATCCCAAAGGACCATCATCCAGAATCACTCTCTCATCTTTCTCTAAGTCCATAAGACCCCCAATAGAGGTTGGATAGTTTCCTTTTTAGTTTTGCCCCGACTCTTTCTTGGGCATTCAGATACGTACCAACAATATTCTCTACAGAGCAAACATCGCGATATACAACCACCCGAGAAAACCTAAGAGCATTGTTGTCAATATCCCGATGACGAGACATGCTGTTGCCATGTCTTGGTCAGTGTCCTTTGTTGCCACATAAGCAATCAGCCCTCCAATCACTCCAAAGAAGAACGCAACCAAGTACCACAGACCTGTTGGTTTTTCGGTTTCAACAGAACCGCTTTCCAACTCAGGCAATCTGCCTTGCTCATCTAACAGCTTTGGATTGGTCTTGGCATCTCGGAGACGAGCGATTTTGTTCTCCAGCTCTGCAATGGAAGTAAGATACGACTCTTCAGACATCTTTCCTTCAGCAAACAGCACAGACAGTCTCTTAACTGCCGTCTGGGTTTTGCCGATTTCCACGTCAATGTTCTGCTTGAGCATCCCTTCAGGCGTGTCTAGAAAGGCACAACTAACGTCACAAGAGCTTCGGTTATCACACAAATAACAACACGCACTCTTCACGTCGTTGGTGCAGGATTTCTCTCTTGCAGCCTTTCCGTCTTCACTTTCAGCTACGGCTTTGCACCGTCCGTCCTTCAAAAGATACTCGCAATCAACGTTGTCTCTCTTCACCAAAATCCATCATGTACAAAACTACTCAGGAGACGTTTAAAGCCTTTCTGACAACTGCGTGTGTCTCACTTCAAAAGCTTTCAGTTTTCTAGCCTACTCAACAAGTGCGCACAGAGCGCCTATTTGGCATCTGCTAGATATTTCAGGTGCAGCGGCTTGATGATTTCTGCGCCTCCGAGGTTCACAAGGACCGTGTCGATTTCCGAATACAAGTCCCCCAGCTCTCGCTTGTGCTCCACCATGAACCGGTCAAAGTCCGCGTAGCTCTTATGCACGGACATCAAAACGCCGTTCCGGCCCATCCCTCGGCAGCCACTCGCCAGAAGGACGTTAGGCTGATTTCTCATCCATTTCACAGTCTTCTCGATGCTCGCTTCAGCGTTCTTCCGCACTCCCGCCGAAGGATGGCTCTTGACCATCGAGATGGCTAATATCTCAAACCCCATCGCTGCCCACTTGGGCACAGCCGTGTAACCATCAAGAGCCTCCTTCTCCAGTTTCGCCCGCCTGCGCGTCACCGTGGGCTGCGACACGCCAATCTCCTTCGCCAGTTGCCGGTCACTCGTCTTGGAGTTCCGTATCAACGCCGCAAGAATCTTGTAGTCGATGCTCTTCAACTGCACCAAATTCTGTCAGAGCACAATGCAGGTGTACTACTTATATGGTTATCGATGGCGTTACACGCCCACGTTTTTCGAGAGTGGCGCACGCCCACGCGGCATAGAACAACTGCCCTGTCGCGCGCGCAGGTCCGTACGTGCGCGTTGAGACAGAAAAAAAGGAGGGGAGGGCAACGGGGGCTACCAGCTGGTGCCGTAGTGGCCGGCGGCGGCGACGATGTCGAAGATGTCGCTGTCGCCGTCGCCGTCGAGGTTCGCAGTTCGCGATGTATTCTGGGCTCCCTTGCTTGGCGCCGTAGGCTCCTGCCATGCGGATGATGTCGAAGATGTCCACGTCGCGGTCGCCGTCCACGTCGCCAGGGATCGTCACCAGAACCCAGCCGTAGACGAAAGCGTTGTCAACGGTGTTGGTTTCGCCGGGAACTGGCTCTGCATACGCGCGCGTGTAACCCTTCGGTTTTCGTTTTGGACTGTTGGAGGCCTGGTCAAAACCGATAATAGGTCGATTGGCTAACCATAGTAGGGGAGAAGTCATGAAGGTCTTGGTTTCAGTTTTCATGGTTTCTATGATAATGTCAAGCGCATTGACGCTTACGTTGGACGTTCAGCCAGCTAGAGCAAGCGGAGCGGTCTGCACGCGCGAAGTGAGTCTCTATGACATCGTCCGCATAGCAAGCATATATGGGGTAAAATGCCCAGACCCACGGTACGACCGACTTTGTGACCTAGACCTCGATGGTGACATCGACATCTTCGACCTCGTCATCGCCGCCCACAGCTACGGAGCAAGCTGGCTTGCGCGCACCCCGCTGAGGACAAACTCGTCAGGTTCACTTCGCGATCCCTTGCAGAGGAAAATCGTGCAGGCGGCTGGGCGAACGTGGCTGTTCCAGACCGACGATGCAGACTTCACTTACACATCGAGCGCAGACGGCGTTGATTGGATGGGAAAGACCCCAATTCACAGCGCGCCGACGATCGCAGGGACTAATGGCTACGGAGAGGGAATCTCCGTGGCTTATGACGGCACCTACATTGATTACGTCGTTACAGAGCTCGCCCAGTTTGACTGCAGGTTCGTATACCGACGGGGAGTCCCTCTGAGCAACGGAACAATTTCATGGTTAGCGGCAGAGCAGACGGTTTTCGACGGAATCATCAGCCACTACGTTTCTGGAAGCCCCACAATCGCCATCGACAACTCCCATCACCCCTGGGTTTCATACGCCGTCTACAACGGCTCGGACTGCTACTTGAACATAACCACGAGCAACACCGCTGACGGAACATGGCAAACCGCGTCTGGCTTTCCCCAGAGGTTCGTAACGGTCGACGATTATATGCCGACGCAACGATGCATCATCTTGACTCTACAAGGCGAGCGCATGGCTTTTCTTTACTGCGAAGCCCTACCCGGCAGCTTTGTTTATTGCAGCATTTGGAACGGGACTGCTTGGGAGGTTGATGCCGAGCAAGCAAGCACAGACACGGTAAGCCACGGTGACTATATGAGCGGAGTGGCGTTAGATAACGACATACACTTCAGCTACAACAATGGGACCGACTTGCTGCGGCGATGCCGCCAGTGGGGTGTCGGATGGCAAGCAGAAGGTGTCCTCGTGGACGACTGCGGTGACTTTTGCGCAGCAACATGGGGATTGGGAACCGAAAACAACGCCATCTACGCCTTTTGGGTGAACCAGCCGACGACCGACCATGTCTATTACAAGCGATGGACACAAAGCGACGGATGGGATATTTCTGAAACTGACTGGTTCACAGCCGCCAACCCCATATACAGCGGCAGGACTCACGGGACAAGCTACAAGTCAGCAGGCGGCGTTCTCCCCTTCGGCGTGCTCACACAGCTCTCCGACACCCTTTGGATGGTTGAAGTCAACAACATCATCATTTCTGGCACTCCAATCACTGCGGGCTGAGGACGTTCAAGGCCCTACTCCTGGTGAAACTGACGAAACCCTCACCCATGTTAGCATGTGCCCCTGAAACCACGGGACAGAACGCGCAAATTTCATGCGGATCTGATAAAGTCACTAATCGCGCGCAAGACAGGGGAAGACGTTGAGGGAAGTAGGTTTAAGATAGAATTGCCAGTAAGTGACTAATGGGCGGGTTCAGCCTTGTTCCCTCTTCGTGACCAGAACCGTTCAAAGACGACACCACACGTCACGCGACTTCTGATACTCGTCAACATAGTGATGTTCATTCCTCTCCTATACATCACCCTTTTCCCAGACGGCCGAATGATGGCATTCACGGATTCTCTTTACGAGAATTTCATGATGATCCCAGCGGACATACTGCAAGGACGGAGCCTGCACACGCTTCTCACCTCCATGTTTCTCCACGCAGACATCTTCCACATCGGTGGAAACATGCTGTTCCTCTACATATTCGGAGACAACGTGGAAGACGCGTGCGGCCACTGGCGCTACCTTCTCTTCTACCTATTCTGCGGTTTCGTAGCGAGTTTGGCGCACATCCTGAGCCTCACTACTCACGGGGAACTCATAACGCCGACTCTGGGCGCTTCAGGAGCGATTTCAGGATTGCTAGGCGCATACATCGTGTTGTTTCCGAAGGCGAGGATACTGACGCTAGTCATGGCTTGGTTCATCTACATCGTGCCAATCCCTGCAGCCGTTTTTCTAGGCGTTTGGTTTCTGTTGCAGCTACTCGAAACATACCTAGGCATGGGCGGCGACGTAGCCTACTGGGCACACATCGGCGGCTTCATCGCAGGCGCTTTTATCGCAGTTTTTCTTAGGGAGACACACAGGTTTAAAGAAAGGAACCGTGACCTGTAACCAGAAGACTCTGCTAATACCTCAGCCTCGCAGGTGGCGGTAGAAAAAGCCTTATCATCACTGAACACACAGACTTGGCAAACGTGGTGCACTCAAACATGAGCAGCTTTGAACTCCATGTCTCTCCCTCCCCGGTCTTCAGCGGATGCCAAACCCCCTTCGAAAAAGCAGACTACGTCGTCTTCGGCGTGCCCTTCGACCTGACCAGCACGTACCGCACGGGCGCAAAGTTCGCCCCAACAGCCATACGAGAAGCCTCGTTGAACATCGAAACCTTCAGCTTCCGTTCAAACCTCGACTTGGAAGACCTGAAAACCCACGATCTCGGTGATCTCCACGTTAGCGACGACGTGGAAACAACTATGAAGCGCCTGGAAGACACAGAGAAAGACTTGCTGATGGCCGATAAGACACCAGTGATGATGGGTGGAGAGCACACGATCACTCTGGGTGCCTTGCGAGGCGCGGGCGGCAGAGACACCGGGGTGATCAGCTTCGACGCTCACCTTGACCTCCGCAGCAAATACATGGACCTAACCACGAGCCACACGACTTTTATGCGAAGGCTCAACGAGCGCGTCAAGCCGAAAAGAATCGTTGAAATAGGCACTAGGGCTGTCTGCAGAGAGGAGTTGACTTACGCAGAGAAAGCGGGCATCCAGTACTTCACGAGGAACCAGATCCGAGACGAGGGAGTGGAAGCCACGGTCAAAGCCGTCCGGAAGATGCTGAAAGACTGCGAGAGGACTTACCTTACCATTGACATGGATGTGCTTGACCCTGCTTTTGCGCCGGCCGTGCAGAACCCAGAGCCAGACGGGCTAACCACCCACGAGCTGCTTGACCTCACAGACGGTCTCTGCGACAGGCGTATGGTGGGATTAGACTTGGTGGAAGTGACTCCGCCCTACGACAACGGGAACACGGCAGTCCAAGCGGCACGAGTGCTGTTCGAAGTCCTCTGTGCCCTCGAGAAGGCTAGGAAGGCTTAGCCCCTCTTTTCAAGTTTGGCGATGAAGAACCCGTTGCACTTATGGATGTGTGGATAGAGTCTCTGGCAATCACTCAATCCCCTCATCCCCGCCGACCCTATGCGGGGCTCAGTTTCTCCAAGTCTAAACTCGGGGTTGTGCTTTAAGAATCCTTCAACCAACATCTCGTTCTCTTCAACCGTAATGCTGCAGGTGGAATAGATCAGTTTGCCGCCTTCTTTCACATGTTCTGTGCAGTTATTGAGCATCTTCCGCTGAAACGCTGCCATGCCTTTTATTGACCGTTTGGAAAGCCGCCACTTCGCTGAGGGTGCATGGCCGAAGGCTCCAGTACTGGTGCAAGGGGGATCAAGGAAGACAAGATCTGCTTTTAAGCCGTGGAGCGGGAAGGGGTTGCAGGCGTCTGCAGTCAAGGGCAGAGCGATTTTCACGCCCATTCTTTGAATCTCGCGTCTCCACACGTCCATCCTGCGGGAAGAATAGTCTAGCGAGTAGATTGTGCCCCGGTTTCCCATCAGCTGGGCGATGTGCGAAGTCTTAGCGCCTGGGGCAGCGCAGACATCCAACACGGTCATACCTGCTTCTGGTACGGCGACTTGGGTCGCCAAGCAGCTCGCCTTGTCTTGCACGTAGAACAAGCCTTCTCTGAAGCCCCGGGCCCTTGACAAAGGTTGCTCCGTGCTTGTCACTCTGTAAACATGGGGTAGCTCTTCCACGTTCTCTAAGGCAACGCCGTCGTTGGCGAGTTTCTCTAGCGTTCGCTCTTCAGCGGCTCGCAACGTGTTGACGCGAATGTATGTTGGAGTGTTCGTGAGCGTGCCTACAAAGTATCGTAGTGCTTCGCGGCGGCCTAGCAGCTTGAAACAGTACTTCACGAACCAAAGGGGCTGGAACATCTGTAGCGCCACTTTCTCTTCGTCGTCTAAGCCTTTCAGAGTGTCAGCGGGCTCCACGTCTAGCAGGATACCTAGGGCTTCTTCATAATCTGCGAGTCTCCGCCACCCGAAGATCGAACGCCCCGCCCTCGCCATCGACGAGGCTTTCTCGTAGCTGTCACTTCCTACGATCTTTGTTTGGTAGGTGTAGAGACGTAGGAAGGCTCGGACGCTGGGGTGGACGTCGTGGACCGTTTTGGGCTGCAGAACGTGGTTGATCAAATGGTCGAGGAGGTTTTGTCTTCTCGTCGTTTCCAGGACAAGTTTGTGAACTAAACCCATGACGCTCGGGTCTTGAATGTCCAGCTCCTTTGATGCTTTGATTAGGGCAAGCCTCTCGCTGAGTCCCCTAAGCTCAATCCAGCAAAGGGCTTCTACTGCTAACGCCCATGCATCACGAAGCAAGCTCACGTCACTCCTGTTGACTGTAGCACCGGTGGCTAATGAACACAGTCATGTTCCTTGGCGCTGATAGAGTTTGCTCCACAGCTCACTCTTCCTTAACTACTGCCGAGTTCAAATCACTAAGATTAAAACCTTAGTATGCGCATACAGTGGAAGGGAAGTGAGGAGGATGGCAGAGCAGCGGCGGCTGGACGAGTTTTCCAAGCGTCCTGCCCTCGTCGTCGACGAAAGACGAGAGCCGCATGTGGAACCGACGGAACCGACGGAGAGGAAGAGGATCCCGAAAAAGGAAGTCCCGAAGCAACTTCCGCCTTCATACTTTGTCTCGGCCTCTTACAGCGGCAAAAAAGGTGTAGCGAGCATCAAGCTGTACGAGCCAGAGACTCAACGCGTGTACTTCTGGTACGACACGACCGGACACAAGCCGTATCTCCTTACCAACCTCTCAGAGTACGAGTTAGACCAAATCGAAGGGGTCAAAACGCATCCCAGCCTCGACCATTTTGAGCAGGTAGAAAAATTCGATCCCCTCCTCGACAGAAAGGTCACTGTGACTAAGGTGGTGACCAAAGACCCTCTGGCAATCGGCGGGAGACCCCAAGGATGCCTTCGCGACATCATCCCCGAAGAACATGCTAAGACAGCAGCTCCTGAGCAGCAGGAAGCCAAGGTGTGGGAAGCCGCAATCAAGTATTACCAATGCTACATCTACGATCGCGGCTTGATGCCCGGCATGTTGTACCGCATCGAAAAAGGAGAGTTGACCCCTGTGCAGGTGGCGGCTGCAGATGATACTGTGGAGACGATTAGAGACATGTTCGGCGACGAGGGAACGGAGGAGAGAGACTACATCGCGCGGTGGGCACGATTGTTGGAGTATCCCTCGCCTTCCTTCAGACGTGTGGCTTTAGACATCGAGGTCACGTCTCCTGTGGCAACGCGCGTCCCCGACCCTCGAGAAGCAGCCTATCCGGTCATCTGCGCATCCCTCGTGTCCACAGACCGTGGGAAACGAGTCTTAATGTTAAAGCGTAAAGAGGCTGCAGACGGCTTGGAGCGGATGCCGCCTGACGTGAAAGTGGAGTTCTTCGAACGCGAGGAAGACTTGATTCAGGCGATTTTTGAAGTGCTGTGGGATTACCCCTTCGTCATCACGTTCAACGGCGACGACTTTGACCTTCGATACCTGACTCACAGAGCATTGAACCTCGGCATGCAGAAAACCAATATTCCCATAGAGGTTGGGCGCCGAGTCTGCCTGCTGAGGAAGGGCGTGCACCTAGACCTGTACAAGTTCTTCTACAACCGTTCCATCCAAGTCTACGCTTTTAGCAACAAGTACCGCGATGTAACTCTCGACGACGTGGGCAAGGCTCTTGTAGGCTTGGCTAAGATCGAGCTTGACAAGCCATTCGCCGAATTGAGCTACTGTGAGTTGGCGCGCTACTGTCTCCGCGACGCAGAGATAACCCTCGAGCTGACGAGCTTCAACGACGACCTCACGATGAAGCTCATATTGGCGCTGACTCGCATCAGCATGATGCCGATGGAAGACGTCAGCAGACAAGGGGTCTCCCGCTGGATCAGGAATTTTCTGCACGCAGAGCATCGTCGACTAGGTATGCTAATCCCTAACACGGCAGATATTCTGACGCTGAAAGGCAAAGCAGTCACCACTGCTATCATAAAAGGCAAGAAATACAAGGGCGCCATCGTAGTCGAGCCCGTACCCGGTGTACACTTTAACGTTGCCGTCATGGACTTTCCAAGTCTGTACCCATCCATCATCAAAGTCTGGAACCTGGGCTACCAGACGATACTCTGTCCGCACAAGGAATGCAGGGACAACAAAGTGCCTGACACGCCTCACTGGGTCTGCCGCAAGAATAAGGCCTTGGAAAGTCTGCTTATCGGGTCACTACGGGACTTGAGGGTGCAGTGGTACAAGTCGAAGGCAAAGGACAAAGCGTTGTCTACGGAGGTTCGGAACTGGTATAACGTTATCCAGAGCGCGTTGAAGGTTATCCTGAACGCGAGTTACGGAGTCTTCGGCGCTGACTCCTTTGACCTGTACTGTCCTCCCGTGGCTGAGGCAACTGCAGCCGTGGGTCGTCACTCGATAACGCTGATCGTGGGAAAGGCTAGGGAACTGGGTATCGAAGTGCTGTACGGCGATACTGACAGCGTGTTCCTGAAGAACCCTTCTGAAGCACAGATCAAGGGCTTGGCCGGATGGTCTGAACAGGAGTTGAAGATGGGCTTAGATGTCGACAAGGTCTATCGGTATGCCGTCTTCAGCTCTCTAAATAAAAACTATCTCGGCGTCTTCGAGGATGGCAGCGTCGACGTGAAAGGCTTGACGGGAAAGAAGAAGCACATCCCCAAGTTCATCAAAGACGCCTTCGACGAAATGAAGACGAGACTCGGACGCGTAGGATCCTCAGCAGAGTTCGAAACCGCGAAGAGAGACATAAAGAAAATAGTACTGGATCGCTACACGCAGCTTCGAAGACGCGAATGGGAACGCCTGAGCGACTTGGCATTCCACGTGGTGTTGGGTGAGGCTCCGGAACATTATGTGAAAACCACTCCTCAACACGTCAGGGCGGCGAGGATGCTCAAAGAGCAGGGAATCGATTTGAGGGCTGGAGACCTCATCAGCTTCGTAAAGGTAGCTAGAGAACCTCACGTGAAACCCGTGGAGATGGCGACAGACGGTGAAGTCGACGTGGACAAGTACGTCGCCTACCTACAGTCAACATTCGATCAAGTGTTAGATGCGCTAGGACTAGAATTCGAAGAAATGATCGGGCTGACGCGACTGGAGAGATTCATGTAACCCCCTCCTTACAAAGAGACCTTACACAGACAACGTTCAACAATTGCCCTCATACACTGATGCAAACACTTTATTGTAATTAGGACGAATAGAGACACCGAGTATGCATACGTTCAATCGGTGATCGAATTGTTACTCGTTCAAATCTCGGACGTTCACTGTGGACCGATGTTCCGGAAGAAGGTCTTCCAGGAGGCAGTGAAAGAAATTAACGCCAATTCTCCTGACGTGGTCTTGGTAACTGGAGACTTGACTGAAGACGGTTTGATGGCTGAATTCCAACTAGCCGCGACGCAGCTAAGAAGGCTGAAGGCTGGAAAAATCATATACGTAAGTGGGAACCACGACTACCGTTCGACAGGCTACTTACTTTTCCGACGGTTCTTTCCCTTTTCACAGGTGACGGAGCTGGAAGAAGCGGTCATTGCCGTCGTGAGCTCCGCAAGACCAGACCGAGACGATGGTGAAGTGGGCCACAGACAAAACCTCTGGCTCGAAGGCACTCTTGAAAAGTACCATGACAAGTTCAAGGTTGTTGCCGTACATCATCATGTCATCCCAGTTCCAGACACAGGAGCCGACCAAATCACTGTGATAGACGCGGGCGACGTTTTGCGAAGCTTGACAAAATCTGGAGTGAACCTCGTGTTGTGTGGTCATCGGCATAGACCTTGGAGGTGGCAGATTGAGAAGATGAAAGTGCTGCACGCCGGCAGTGTTTCATGCGAGAAGCTTCGCGGGTTCTTCTGCAACTCCTACAACGTCATAACCATAACGAAGCGCAGGGCCGAGGAAAGGCTAAAGATAGTAGGCGGCGACTTCATGGACTTTGGTGACCTTGTAAAGATGAGAGAGGTCCTGCAAGCGTCTGATCTTTCTGGCTGAATGCTAACCTCCGTGCGAGACGGGAATCAGCACTAGCTTATCTCCATCGTGAACCAGCGTTTCAATTCCCTCTAATACACTGATTTCTTTCTTGTTTAGCAAGATGACCACGTTTGGCCTCGGGTCGCTCAACTCGGGGTCAATCAGGGCCTGCTTGAAAGAGGGTGGAAAACATTTCGTCAGCCTCTGAATAACGTCCTTGACTCGTGGGTTTTCGTCGAATTGCAGGAAAACTGTTTCTCTGTCCGCCAGCCTTCCCAAAACGCCTATGAAATCCACTTCAACCGTCGTCTTCAAGTGTGCCCTATCCACGTTATGCCCTCTCGCCCGTGAAGAGCTCCACGATGTCGGAGGCTATCTGCACTATGTCGTCAACCTGCTTTATCGTCTCTGGAAGTTCTGACTCGGGTGACTGGGAAAGCTTCTGTATCATCCGCTCAATCTCGATAAGGCACTTGAGCACAGGCTCATCGTTAGGCTGTTGTTGAGTGTAGAATGCTTGGTAGATTATGGACTCGATGAAGGCGGGATCGCCTAAGCTATAGTAGATGGCTGCCTGTGCCTTTCTCATAGCTTCGAGGATCAGGCTCTGAGCGATTGAGGGAGTTTTCCGCGCCGCCAGCAACTCTGCCCTCGCCTCTCGCAAATAACGTAGCGCCCATCCCTTTCGGTAACTGCTTGTTGCAACCACAGCTATCACTCCTCCTTTCCTTCGACCTCATCCTCTTCCATATCCTCTTCGACGGCTTCTTCACCTTCGATTTCCTCTGCCCTCTTCTTCGCTATCGACCGAAGCCGCGTGATGTACCCTGCTACCCTGTTCTTCAGTTTTGGAGATGGAATGTTGGTGAAAGACCCGAGGAGTTTTTTATTGGTCTGAAAATCTGTAGTGAACTTGTCAGGGTACTGCTCCACTAGCTTGCGAGCTGCTTTTTTGACGTTCTCTGGACGCACTTTGCCCAAATCGACCCTTCATCCTCTCGGTTGGTTCCTATGGCTTTGTTAAGTAATCTGGGCTTCCATAAAAGGAATTTGGTCAGCTCAACTTCAAGTCGAAGAAGTTTTCGAAATTCGCCACGAGTTGCTCCGCCACCGTCTCATGGTCTTCGTCTTTTATCTTGGCTATCGCGTCCACTATCAAGGGTACTGCCTCTGGGGTGGTCATTCCACCTTTGAACGGTGATTTGAAGAATCGGACTGGGCCGTCTGTTTCGGTCAGCAGGTTTGTGAGTGGAACCTGACGCACAATTCCTTGTATTTGGTTTGAAAAAGTCGTTGCGGGGCCTTCAGTGATGTAGTATCCCCGTTCTATGATTTGGGGCAGTAACTCGATTGGGTTGCTGAACCAGTGAAGCAACACTTTTTTTGTGTTATAGGACGAGAGAATGTCCATTATCTCCTGTGTTGTCCCTCTAGAGTGAATGATTATGGGCAGAGAGAGCTTTTCGCTCACCTGCAGCATGCTGCAGAAAACCTCATACTGCTTCTCCATGAGCTTTGCCTTCTCGTCTTCGGCACACTTGGGGTCTAACCCTATTTCTCCGACTGCCACCAGCGACTTGAGTCCTTTGTGCTTTATGGTCAACTTCACGATCTCTTCAAGCTCGTTCTTTCGCAACTCTCTTACGTTCCAAGGGTGGATTCCGAGAGCTGCATACACTGTTTTGGGATATTTTCGGGCGAGTCGGATATTGTCCAAGCTTGTTTTCAGGTTCGTCGAGTTTGACACCAAGGCCACAACGTTGGCTTTCCTGGCTTCCTCTATTATCCGATCAATGTGTGGTTCGTATTCGGGGTCAGACAGATGCACGTGGGCGTCGACGAATCTCATGGGCTTTCACAGTGTCTAATGCCCGTTTTATGTATTGCTGTATCGCAGACGGGGAAGATTTTGTCAGAGAAATTGGGATAAGGGTTAAATACTGCCTTAAATAGAAAAAGAGGCTCGGAGATGGTTGAATGACGGATTTAGAGTTGTCTGTTGCACCTATGCATCGTATAATAAAAAAAGCTAGGGCTGACCGAGTAAGCGAAAGCGCAGCTCAGGCCCTCGCCGTCGCTCTCGAAGAAATCGGCATAAAAATAGCTGGAGAAGCCATCGAATACGCGGTTCATGCAGGACGAAAAACTGTAAAGGCGGAAGACATAGAGATCGCGAAAAGAAAGGTGCTAGAGAAGTAACTCCCCCTTTTCTCTTTCATTTTCTGAATTTACAGAGTGCTGTTCGTACGAGCGGTAGCTCTGTGAGAATCGCTGCGCACAAATCAGGTATTGTAGGTTTGGGTGTAACTTTTTTGCAGCAGGCTTCTGAATGCTGAGAATGGAAAAGGTTGGTCAGGGGGAATCATTGGACGGTTTCGATTTTGATTATTCTCCTCTTCTCTAATCGTTTAATGGCGTCCAGGAATTCGTTCTTCTTCTTTCCACTGAGCTTGAAGTGCTGCATCATTTCTCTTATCGGGAGCCTAACATGCCCGAATCTCGTAAACTGCGCCCTAAAATGCTCAACCACCTGCCGTTCCACTCTTCCGCATTTCCAAGTAGTGTTTCTTATAAGTATGGCGAAAGCTCTAACTAGCCTTTGCGATTCCTTTTCCAACTGCTGGGGCACGTCTACTTGCTCCATTTCAGCTCTTGTATGGAATGGGGCATTTAGCATTTTTCGTCAGCGTGCCAACCAGAACCAAAGTCGCCATAAGAGCTGTAACTATGCTTCTCATCTTTCCCCACAATGCAATAAGCCATGACCCTTTTATGAGTTTTGAGACAGCCTTATCATACGACGCACAGAAAAAAGGGGATTGTGCGGGAGGACTCTCCAGTTCCCTTAGAACTCCGGTATTTTGTGGAGGAGCATTCCTTCGACGGTAACTGGGTTGAGTGACAACGCCAGATTGTAGGCGTCGTTAAGCTTCGGCGACCTTTCAGCGTATACTTCCAGCAGAACGTCATTCTTTTTCACCTTGTATCCTCTTTTCCATCGCAGTGCCACTCCTGCACCCTTCTCTCGAGGCGCCCCGGCGGCCCGCGCGATGGCAGTAATCGCCGAGTTGCTCACGTTCGTGACAAATCCGTCGCAAGGCGCCTTAAGCTCTGCTCGATGTTGACCCACAGCAATATCTGCTGGACGAATTTTGGGATTCCCGCCCTGGTTCTCGATGATCTCGCGCATCTTCTCTGAAGCTTTTCCCGAGACAAGAATGTCCCTTGCTAAGTCCTTGCCTTGGCCTGGCTGCGCGACAAATCCCATTTCTAGGAGGATACCGGCTAGTGCCGTTGACTTTTCAATCAAGCTTGCTGGTCCCTTCCCCTCTAGTGCAAGCAGAGCTTCACGGGCTTCAAGAGCTGGACCCACCATATGCCCGACGGGTTGTCCGCCATACGTGATGCCACATTGAACGCGTATCTTGAAGCGTTCACTGAGTTCAACGAAGCTTTGTGCAAGTTTTCGGGCTTCTTCCATCGTCTTGACCTTTGCTTCTTGCCCCACTGGGACGTCGATGACCACGTGGTCTGCTCCCACTGACAGTTTCTTCGATAGTATGCTTGCTAACATCTGCCCATATGGGTCTATGTCAAGCGGGTGTTCAACGCGGATCAGCAAGTCATCAGCTGGCGCGACGCCCAGTTTTCCTCCCCAGACGATGGCGCCCGATGTTTTCAACGCGAGTTCCCTCAACTCCGGCGCGTCGAATTCCACGTTTGCCAGCACTTCCATCGTGTCGGCGGTTCCAGAAGCGCTGGTTATAGCGCGGCTGCTCGTCTTCGGGATCAACAGTCCTGCCGCGGCGACAATCGGGACTATGAGAAGAGTCACCTTATTGCCTGGCACGCCTCCAATGCTGTGCTTGTCGTAGCATGGCCGGTCGAAGTCTATCACTGTGCCCGTCTCGACCATGGCGCGGGTCAAGTGCTCAATCTCGTCCATCGTTAAGCCGTGGAACTCTTCCGCTAAGAGGAACTCGGCGATCTGTACGTCGCTGAGCCTCTGGTTGACCAAGTCCACCATTATCGTGTGGTATTCTTCTTTGCTGAGCGGGGACCCGCGTCTCTTTTTGTGAATGAAGTTGATCGACTCGGGTGGCTTTGCCAGTGAAACCGATACTGGGGCGCCCTCTTTGACTTTGAACTCCTCGTTGACGTCCCTGAAAAAGCCGACTTCCCCGGGGTTTATGTACGATTTCGTTGTGTCGACAAAGGCTGCCGTCTTCTGTTTTCCCGAGATGATTTTCACCCAGTCGTGGGCACGGGTTCCGATTTCGTGGGCATCTTTTTCGTGCAGCAAAATCATTCGTTTGCCCACTTTCAAGTCGATGACTTTCGCTTTAAGCTTGACCAACGGGTTTCTCCATTTCACGCTATCAGAGTGGATTTCAGATAAGTGTTGTGTATTCGAGGTCCAGCATCAGAGGAGTTCCACAAGGCTTTTAACGCCCTACGTGATGCATTGCAGGAGGCATACTGCCATGAAAGCCGTCGAGTCCAAGGTCGAGAAAGCAGTCTTTGCCCGGCTCTTTGAGGGTGAAGATTTGCTTGTTACCATCGCATCCGTAGCTGAACAACACAACGTTCCGTCGGGCTTCTTCTTCTTAATCGGCACTTTGAAGAAGGCTGTCTTGGGGTACTATGAGACGGGACAGTATAAGTCCATCGAAAAGGTTGGTCCTTTGGAGGTTGCGTCGTGCATGGGCAACGTTTCTGTCAAGGAGAATGGCGAGCTGGTGGTTCATGGTCATGTTGTGGTTAGTGACCGTGATGGATTGGCCTTCGGGGGCCACGTATTGCCCGGCTGCTTGGTCGATGCAACTGCTGAGCTCGTGCTCGTTAGGGTTGAGGGCGGGGCCCTGCGGAGAGTGTTTGATTCTCGTAGAAACCTTCACCTATGGTCTCTTGGAAAATCGACTTAGAGGGTCTTCTTCATAACAACGCCATCTTTGTCGAAGCCATAAAAGTCTTTTAACGTTCCTGCCTCGACGTAGCCGAGTTTTTTGTAGAGTCTTCTGGCCGCGGTGTTGTCTATTCTGACTTCTAGATAGCATTTTGTGGTTCCCTGCCTCTTCAGAGCCGATTCGAGCTCTGTCAGTAATCTGAGCCCAACTCCTCTCTTTCTGATCTTCGGTTCAACGTCCACGGTGAAAATATGCCCGACTTTCTTGCTCTTTCTTGTGCGGACTAGTGCGATAGCGAAACCAACAGTCTCACCTTCAACCTCTGCAACGAGGCTTATGGCGTCGGGTCTCTGGAGAAGATGGGCTATGTAGCCTTTGCTGAAAGCCTCGTGGGTGAAACAGTCATGCTCTATTCGGTACAGTGTCTCCAGGTCTTTTATCGTTGCTTCTCTCACTGCAACTGACACGACTTTCTTCTCCTGAGCAACATCCTACTTCTCTGCGTCGTCCTACTAAAAGAGTAGGACACCAAAAAATTAATAAACAGTGTCTTTTGATTAATTGCGAAAATGATACCTCGATATTTCTTCCTGACGAAAGGTTCGGGCAAACATAGAGAGTCTCTACAGTCTTTCGAGTTAGCGTTGAGAAGCGCAGGAATTCACCACTGCAACATCGTCAATGTCTCCAGCATAGTGCCGCCGGGCTGCAAGCTTATTACCAGAGAGAAGGGGTTGAAGATGATAAAGCCGGGTGAGATAACTTTCATGGTATTGGCGAGGAACTCCACCAACGAGCCGCACAGACTGATTGCCTCTTCGATTGGCGTAGCTATCCCCCAAGGCAAAGAGAAGTATGGCTACCTCTCCGAGCACCATTCCTTCGGGCAAACAGACGAGGTAGCAGGCGACTACGCAGAAGACTTGGCAGCCACAATGCTGGCGACAACCATGGGAATCCCCTTTGACCCCGAAACCGCTTGGGACGAGAGAAAGCAGATCTTCAAGACGAGTGGAATGATGATTAGGACAACCAACTCGACACAGTCAGCGCCCGGCGACAAGAAGGGTTTGTGGACAACCGTTCTAGCAGCAGCCGTCTTTGTCCCGTAGAAACGCGACCCCAGATATTTCGGTTGATGTTGTGGAAGCATCCAAACAAGTAGAAACTGGAGATTTCTCCCGCACAATTCCCCTTTTTCCTGAAAGTACGTGCCGCAGGATTTTGACGCAAAAATCGATATGTGCGCGCGCGTTCGATATTTGTTGGTCAGCGCGAGTAACTATTCTCGATTCATAAGCCAGTTATATCCCTCAGATTGACTGTCTTCACGTTACCAGCCTACGCTGCAGGAAGGGCACGGTGAAAAAGCAAGTTGAAAACGTCCAGAGAATCATTGTTGGTCGTTGTCTGCTTGCTTCTGGTCGGAGGTAGCTTAGCAGCTTATAGCTTGTTTTGGATTACCAGCAATATAGTGCACGTGGATATACGATGCACAGTTGTTCTGTCGTTTTCAGCCTCAGACAGCGACGTGTCATTCAATGCCGTAGTCAGAAACAACGGTAGACCAGCTGGAGCTGGAATCAATGTCGACTTCTACTATTCACTTAACAACGGCAATTGGACTCACTTTGCGACTCACCCAACTAATCGTGGTGGAGTTGCAAATGCAAGATACACAGTAACAGCTAATGGAGGATACGACTTTAAAGCAGTAGCTAGCATTCCATGACTCGGATGTTTTATGCGCGCTTCTAGCCAATCTGAAGCGTCAAGCGAACATTGCAGTACTCTGGTGCTTTTCGCCATTCCGTCAAAACACCCTCGCAGGAGGTTCAAGTGGCAGGAAGAGCTGTGAAAACCGCTTGGACTTGGTAACCACATCGTTGCGCGCAACCCCTCTTACGTATCCGGGGCGCACAAGTACGTTCGAGCAGACCACGAAGGAACCTGGTGCCTCAGAAAACGCACATAGACTTTGCGGAAACAGTGAATTTTCGGCGGAAGCATTTAAATGTGACTTAATGGATTTGATTAGAAATTGCGAGGGAAGTCTGATGAGTGCCGAGAAAGAGGATCCGATTAAACTCCACAAAGAAGGAAACACCCTCTATGAAGTGGGAAAGTATGACGACGCGACCGAGAAGTTCCTTCGCGCCTCGGAACTCTACATGAAGAAGAACAACTTCTTCGACGCGTCCAACATGATGTATAGAGCGGGAGAATGCAGTTTCATGACTAAAGACTACGAAACCGCCGTAGAACGTTTCAACAAGAGCGCCGAAATCTCCTTCGGTAAGGGGTTCGACCGCTTCGGCGTCAGCGCCCTCGAATACATCGTAGACTGCTACAAAGCGTTGAAAAAAGAGAAAAGTGAAGAATTCACTCAACTGCAGAAGAAGATCAAAGAAGTCAAAGAGAAACTGGCGTCACAGCTTTTTTAGCCTTCTTCATCCAACCTCGGAAGGCTTATGTCCAATCAATCCATCCTCTTCTTGAGAGCAATAGCTCATGCCCACGCTCTTCCGAAGTCTAGCTGAACTCGGCGAGAGACTCGAATCGACGAACAAACGTAATGAGATGGTAGGCTGGGTCGCCGAATTCATTCAGCAGTTGAGCCAGGACGAAGTGCAACATGCAACGTCGATGCTCATGGGCAGAGCTTTCCCAGTGTGGGACCAACGAACCCTCGAAATCAGCTGGGCAACCATAAGTATGATAATAAGAAGAATAACAAATGCAGATGACGTAAAATTCGCCCAAGCCTTCGGCAAGACAGGCGACGCTGGCGACGCCACCAAACTCGTTTTTGAGGGAGGCACGATCAGGAAGCAGGCAACGCTCTTCCAGAAGCAGCTCACAATCCTAGAAGTGTATCACACATTCGAAGCCATCGCTGAAACGGCAGGAACAGGGTCGAGAGAGAAGAAAGAGAGGTTACTCGAAGCTCTCTTAGGCTCAGCGACGCCTGTGGAGGCAAAATACCTTGTGAAGGTCCTCATCAGCGGAATGCGGACAGGCTTCCACGAAGGCTTGATGGAACTCGCAGTGGCACGAGCCTTCGACGTCTCCGTTGACTCGGTTCAGACAGCTAGCATGCTGACCGGAGACGTAGGCGAAGTTGCCGCTCTACTCAAGTCGAGGGGACGAGAAGGTTTAGCCGCCTTAGGCTTCAAGGTCTTCAGACCCATCAAGCTCATGCTAGCACAGATGGCTGACACAGTCAGCGACGCCTTAGAAGAACATGGTGGAGAAACAGCGCTAGAGCACAAGCTGGATGGCGCACGTATTCAAATCCACAAGTCAGGAGAGGTTGTGAAGATTTTCAGTCGCCGATTAACTGACGTGACCGAGAGCCTGCCTGAAATCGTCAACCTCGTCTCAGATGAAGTTGAAGCCGACAAAGCTATCTTAGAAGGCGAAGTCATCGCCGTCGGCAAGAACGGAAACCCGATGCCCTTCCAGCATCTGATGCGCCGACTCAGGCGACTACGCGGAATCGAACTCGCCGCCGAAGAAGTCCCGATACGACTGTACCTCTTCGACGCGCTGTACGTCGATGGCAGAAGCCTCATTAGAGAAGCCTACATTCGACGCAGAGAAACACTTGCACGAACTGCAGGGTCAATTCCCCTCACAAAGCAGATAATCGCCTGCGACGTTGAAACCGCTGAGGTCTTTCTCCAAGACGCCCTGAAGGCTGGGCACGAAGGCGTAATGGCAAAAAAGCCTGACAGCCTCTACACACCTGGAATCCGCGGCAAACGCTGGTTCAAGATTAAGAGCATACTCGAGCCGCTCGACCTCGTCATAGTAGCCGCAGAGTACGGATATGGACGGCGACATGGATGGCTCTCAGACTACCACCTAGCTGCCCTAGACACTGAAAGCCGCAGGTTCTTGACCGTTGGAAAGACCTTCAAGGGCTTAACAGATGTCGAGATAACTGAGATGACCCGACGACTGAAGCAACTGGCCCAGAGTGAAGAGGGCTACATAGTCAGAGTCACACCCAATATCGTCGTGGAAGTTGCGTACAACGAGATTCAAAAGAGCCCAAAGTACGAATGTGGCATGGCTCTGCGCTTCGCCAGGATCACCCGCGTCCGCGATGACAAGACCCCCGAAGAGGCGGACACTATCCAGAGAGTCCGAGAAATCTACGAACGACAGTTCGGGAAGAAAGCTAAGTACCGAGACGAATGACACACAGAGCCTTTACTTGTCTTCAACTATGTAGTACGTCACGAGGCTCTTCGCCACCAGGATGCCCCTGCTGTCCTTCACGTCCACCTCGCTCACAGAAATCTTGGAGCCCTTATGAATGCCCCGAGCCTCGGCGACAAGCCTGCCTGACTTGACCGGCTTCAAGAAGTTTATTTTCATCTCAACCGTGACTGGCACCCCCTTCAAACTCCACGCGCCGTAGATTGCCCAAGCCGCGGCAGAGTCAGCCAAGCTAGCGATCACCCCGCCATGCACAGTGTTCAGGAGCTGGATGTGCCTCCTGTCGACTCTTATCGAAAGCCGCGCATAATCCGCCTTCACTTCTTCAATCTTCATACCCAAGAGCCGATAGAAGCGGCTCTCCTCTCCTTTCCTAATCCACTCTTCCAGCGAAGCCCGCAAGCAGCATCCCCTTTCAGATGAGCTTGGGCAACATAATTATCTGTTTCTGTCATCTAGAGAACGTTTTGCCGGAGACTCGCACGAATTCTGTCGAAGTTTATATATCCATGCGGAGAAGGAACGCATGCATGGTCTACTCTGTCACGGTTGAGCAGTGAACCGCCGTCACTTAGGGACGAGTCTGCGTTTGCGTCGTACTTTGGTCTGCATGTTCCATTGAATGCTCATGATTCTTTGCGCTTCATAATCACGAAATATCCTCGAACCTTGCTGACTTTAGTCATTGGTGTTAAAAGAACCATCATCTTCGTTCTGTCCTCATTGGTTTTTGCCGTTTTGGTGTGTGTCCTTGCGTAGTGTTTCGACCGAAGGTCCGTCGTAGCTTCTTGGCAGTGTTTTGGCTGGCTATTCTCCGAGTATTTGGATGATCACCGTTCTCTGTCTGGGGTGGACGTCTGTCTCGACGTAGAAGAGTGATTGCCACGTGCCCAAGGCGAGTCTGCCGTCGATTATGGGCAGCGTCTTATCGGGAGAGAAGAGAATGGAGCGAAGGTGAGAGTGAGCGTTCGACGGGTGACGGTACTGTGCCTGTTTCGGAATCAGTTTTTCGAGTGCTTTCTTTATGTCTTCCAAAAGGTTCCAGTCGTCTTCTGTGATAATGATTATTCCTGTTGCGTGGGGGGCGAAGACATGGGTTATTCCACTCTTCACCTGTGATTTGGAGACCAGCGCTTGGACTTTTTCGGTAAGGTCGATGAAGTCTATCTCTCCCTTCGTCGAGAACTCTATGCTTTGATTGAAAACCTTCACCAGCTATACCTCAGAAGAGATTGTGGTGAAAGAGAGAATAAAATCGTTGCTATCACCGTGGCCAGTTCACTGGCCTAAAGTAAAGGTTTACCTCAGCCTGACTTCCGCGGCCCTTGAGAGACATCAGCCAGGAAGAAAGCGCTAGGGATAGAAGATCAGGTTTCCGAGCTCTTCCAACTTCATGAAGGAGAACTCGGTCCTGGCAGGCTTTAGTTGGCCCCTATAATGGCTGCCAGACCGAAGAGTCCAACCGAGTATCCTGGGAACCGGATAGAATCACGGACCGAGAGACGGCGCTCAACCTTTACCTCCGACCTTGCTTCCTCTTCTATCTCGCGGATAACACGGTCCACCCGTTTCTCTATAATCAAGATGCCCACCGGGAAGTCTGTAGAAGTCGGCTTTAAACATAGTCTCGCGCTGAAGAAGCATCTCGTTGTGCTCGTTGAAAACCATGGCTTTCGTAAGAATCGTGATTGCCTTCTGACCGGTTTTGTTAGGGCTTCTGGCACAGAGAAAAGCAGTCGAAGTCGTAAGCGTCATCTCTGAATAACCGCCGGTTGGTTATGCTTCTGTATCCAGACAAGCGCTGTATAGGTCGCTTCCTGAACACCAAATTGCTCGCGGGATCTGCTTGCATCTCCCTGCTTGACCTCGCTACGGCCGACAATAAGGGTCTGGTGACGCAGAATTCCTTCAGAAATATCTATATCACTGATATCACCATATATGCCACCTGATATCTTTGGAATCTCATAATATGGGGTGTTTTGCCTACCTCTTTTGCTTCAGAAGAGTGCAGTTGAGTTGAAGAACCTCGGGATGAGCTTCTTTTTCTGTGTCTCTATCTGACTGAGGTTGTAGATGTCACCAGAAGGAAAACAACTGGCGGTTGGTTGTGTGGATACAAAAGCATACCCGCGGTTCGTTCACTGGCGCGGTTTTATCCCGGTTCTTTGTGTGCCTCGTTCTGCTGGGACGCTCTTGTCGCCATCTTCTTGTTCTGTTCGGGCTGTGCGCGTTGTGGTGTTTTCGCGCATTTGCGTCTGGGCGGTGCGTTCTTGTGTTATTGGGGGTTTTTTGTGTGGGTTTGTGGATTTTCGTAGCTATATTTTAAAGAGGCAGCGAGAAACTCTGGAAAAACATAAATGCGGATACCGAGTACTCTTAGTGGATACCGACGCTTACCTCGAGATGTTGGTTTGAGTGAAGTGAAGTTGACTACCATAAAGATTAGGAAGGAGACTCGTGATGCTTTGAAGAGTGTGGGGAAGAAGGGAGAAACTTACGACGAAATTATAAACAGACTCCTCGACAGAGCTTTGCGGAGGAAGAGAGTTGAGACGAAGGGGAGAGCGGCAAGGGTTGAGGGGTGAGCTGGTGCTCGCAGGAGTTCTCGTATCAACGTTGATCGGCTGGCTGATCGGAGCCTTGCCAGAATGTACTTCCGGACCCGGCCGGCTTCAGATTCTCAGAGCCTTGTTGGGCGCCATATAGTTGCGCTGGGCGTTTTGATTCTAGGTGAACCCTGTGGACCGAAGAATGAGGATGAGGATTTCCGCGGGATTCGATTTCTGAAACTTTCATTTTTTCGCTGTGTGGGCTAGGTATTTTGTGTAAAAGTTGAGGTTTTTTCCTTAGGGCTTGAAAATCTGCTAGGTATTGCTGCCATGTTGATTTGGGAAAAGCATAATTTTGAGGCTGGATGATTAGTACTGAGCGTGCGGGTATGGAAAGGCCTCCTCTTAAGCTATCTGACCTAAAGAAGTGGCGGAGACGTGGCTTCTACAGTGAAACTGTGCTAGTTAAGCAGCTGCAGAAGAACGGTTATAACGCCGTCAGAGTGCCCGTAAGCAACCCCAGTCTAAGCCCTCTTCCCGACGTGATTGCCCGCAAGGAACAGCATGTCTATGCTTTCGAAGTGAAGAACGCCAGCTACTACGCCTACTTCCCTAAAAAACAGATTGACAAGCTCTTCAGGTTCCTGGACGAGCTCATACCACTTTCCAACAAACAGAAGCACGCAGTTCTCGCCGCTCACCTTGGGAAAAAATGGATCTTCAGACAAATCAGTTGGGATACCTGGGAGACTCGTAGCCTTCTGGAGCAGGAACGCATCATAAAGACCGAAGAAGGTAACTTCCAGCTGGACACGACTAATGAGTAAGGAAAAGTGGCACACTCGACTTTTCGATGACTTGAACCAGTACTGGGAAGAAATTTCAGATTCCCGAGACACGAGCAAAGAAGTTGAATTCATCCACAGGGTAACAAAGACAAAAGGTTTAGTTCTGGATCTCTGCTGCGGCACAGGCCGACACGCTTCGGCTTTAAGCACCAAGGGGTGGAAGATCGTGGGATTCGATATCTCGCCCAACCTTCTTCGCATCGCCAAGAAGAGAATGAAGAGACAGTACAGCTACCCGCTGGTGCGAGGCGATATGCAGCATCTCCCGTTCAAGACAAGAGCGTTCACAGCCGCAATCAGCATGTTCACAAGCTTCGGCTACTTGCCCTCCGAGAACCAAGACCTAAATAGCTTAAAAGAAGTGGCACGAACCCTCAACGAGGACGGTCATTTTCTGCTTGACGTTGCTAATCGTGATCACCTCTACAAAGTGTTTCAGAAAAAAGATTGGGGCGAATTTCCAAGCTTCTACATGATGGAAAAGCGCACATTGGAGCCTGACGGCTCCAGACTGCACTCTCGATGGACCTTGGTGGACAAGAAAGACAAGACGCAGAGAGTATTCAACCACGACTTGCGGCTCTACTCCCGATCTCAACTGCAGAAACTCCTGCAAAAATCAGGGCTGAAGACCGAGAAGGTTTACGGAGATTATGATGGACAAGAATTTCGGAAAGACTCTTCTCGCCTAATTGTTCTTGCCAAAAGGGAAAGCTGAAATATACTAGGTATGAATCTATGCGTCGATTTGTCTAAATTTCCAAGCTACGCGTCAATCGAATCAGTGTCGCTTGCCGCCAAAATGTGAATTCGGTCTTATGGCAGCCCCTCTTAAGCTGGCTTTTGCCAGTCTTCAGTTATTCTCCTATTAATTCTGACTAGCTTTTGCCGAAAATGTGTTAAAGAATCTGCGTACGCGGGCATCTCGCTTAAAAAGCCCTGTAGCTGTAGCACTGAAACTATGGGCGTCTCATGATGAAACTTGATGGGACCTTGTATAAGCGACAAGATGACAGGAGTCACTCTAGCCTGGCCCCACTCACTTAAGCCGATTTTCTCGTAGAAGCTGGGTAGCGACTCGGTGAATGCTCTGGTCCTCTCCACGTGTTGCTCAGCTACAGCCACGATAGGCGCCTTCGTCCACTTGTGTTGCCAATGCTTACAGTCGACAGAGAGAATTGAGGGTTGTCGGCAGGCGAGAAGATCTATTTCCCACCGCTTTCCGCTGTTATCCTTAAACCTCAGGTTCCTCACAACCCGATACTCGTAGACTTCAAAAGCCTCGGTCGCGATGCTCTCGAACTCTCTCCACTCGAGCAACGCGCAGACACGCTCAGAGTCAGCGCCAAGCCTCAAAGCTTCAACGGCAATTCTCACCCGCTGATCTGGAGACGCCTGTATAACCTTCCCCTTCCGTTTGACAATGCCCTCGGCAGCAAGTCTTCTTAGAGAAGCCTCAACTGTCTGAACGGGTATTCGCGCGTCTTTGCCTACGAGCGAATAGTCCACTGGTCCTCTCTTCGTCAGCTTGAGCACGGTAATGAGGATTTCCCTTTCGACGTTCATCGTATTAGGCTTGTATTAGAGGCGTCTTATACCTTTCCGTGATGCACGTTGGCAAGCCAAAGTTGACAGGATAGTGGCAGAGATGCGGAACCTCTTTAAATTCTGCACGCCAAAGATGCTTACAGGTGCTGAGTCAGTATGCGACGAGACTACGCTTCAAGGACCTTTAAGTCGAAGCAGCTCTACGAACGTGCAAAGCAGGTGCTGCCTGCAGGTGTTTCATACTTCATTCGCTTCTTCGAGCCCTACCCCTTCTACGTCGACTGGGCGAAGGGCAGTAAGATAAGGGACGTGGACGGTAACGTCTACGTGGACTTCTGGATGGGGCACTATACGCACATTTTAGGACACAGTCCATCGAACGTGGTCGAGGCGGTCAAGCGGCAAGTAGAGCATGGGACTCATTACGGCGTGTGCCACGAGCTCGAAGTGGCTTTTGCTGAGCAAGTCGTCAAGATGGTGCCGAGCGCCCAAATGGTGCGGTTCTGCAGTTCGGGCACTGAGGCTGCGATGTATGCCACTCGGCTGGCGCGGGCTTTCACCGGACGAAGCACGATTGTGAAGTTTGGGGGTGGCTGGCACGGCGGCTACGACGCGTTGCACTGTGCTGTCAAGTCTCCCTTCGATGCGCCCGAGTCGGCGGGAATAACCGACGGGGCTTTGAAGGACACCGTAGTGGCGCCTTTCAACGATTTGGAGGGGACGGCGCGGAAAGTTAGGGGGCTGGACGTTGCCGCGGTCATCGTTGAGCCTGTCCTCGGCTCTGCAGGGTGCATCCCAGCCAAGAAAGAGTTTCTGCGGGGGTTGAGGGAACTTTGTAGCGAGAAGGGTGCGTTGCTGGTTTTTGACGAGATTGTCACAGGGTTTAGGTTGGCTCCTGGGGGTGGGCAGCAGTATTACGGCGTTATTCCTGATGTTTCGTTGTTGGGTAAGGTTTTGGGGGGGGG
>CAYNAW010000022.1:0-24954 GCA_964395545.1 uncultured Candidatus Bathyarchaeia archaeon
GTGAGGAGGACGCTTTGGGCGCAGTTATAGCCCTTTTTGAAGTGGGCTGCTGCTGTTAGCGATGGGGGTGTGGTGGGTTGGGGTTTCATGAGTTTATGGTTGTGTTCGGGGTTTATTGGTGTTACGTGTGCTCTGTGCGTGATCCAGTTGTTCTGGTAAGTGGTCAAGCTGGGGTTGGGGGGAAAGCTAGAAATGCTTGTTGGTGAGGTATTGTTGTTTTATGCGGGAGTTTGTGTTGTTCTCTCGTCGAGGCTGGACTGAGGGGAGCTTTAGGAGTTTGAGAGAGGCGGGGAGGCTGGATGTGGTTTATCAGTGTCTTCTGACGGGTTTGTTCACGTCGGGGGCTATTCGGCGTGATGTGGTGTTTCACGTGGTGTTGGGTGGTCCCCCTAGGCCTCCGGTACGGTTGACTGTGGACGGAAGAAGCCTGAGGGACGTGCGGACGGACGAGCGGAGTTGGGAGACGATTCTCAGGAAGGTGTTGTCGGGCGGCGTACATGCAGGGATCAGTGTGGGCAAAGAGAGCTTACAGGAGCTTACGGGCCGGAAGGAGAACGTGTTTGTCTTGGAGGAGAAGGGCGCGGATGTGTGGAAGGTGCGGTTTGGCGAACACCCGGTGTTCGTGTTGGGCGACCAGGTGGGCTTGCCGAAGAAGGATGAGGGATTTGTCCTGCGGAGAGGAAGGAAGATATCGCTAGGCACAAAGCCGTACCTTGCGGCGACATGCGTAGACATCATTAACTACATTATGGACCTGCAGCACGGCGTTGAAGGCAAAGGGTTATTTCCGCCCGTGTGAAAAGAGATTCTGGGGATAGCCGCTGTTCAAAAGAGCAGTTTCTGCAACGCTGCTGGCTCTGCTCATGTCACTTGCTTTGGCATCTTCTCTCAAGCTTACAACTGGCGTGTCGTATGAACTGAGAGCCCACCCAAGGGCTAGTGAATCGCACGTTCAGAGGAGCCCCTTGAGTGCCCCATGGGGCGACTGGACGCATTACCACAGCTATGATGAAATCCTTGACACGCTTCTCTATCTGAATTCCACCTACCCAAGCATCGTGGACGTCTTCGCCATCGGTGAAAGCTGGGAGGGCAGGGGGATTTACTGTATCAAATTGACGAACGAGAGCGCGACTGCCCCTAAGCCTAAGGTGCTATTCGTGGGATATCATCACGCCCGAGAACCAATCAGCACGGAACTCCCGCTCTACTTCGCGGTGAAGGCGGCATCCGGGTTCGGAACAAATGCCACGCTAACACGCTTGATCAACTCCACCGAAATCTACATCGTCCCCGCGCTGAACGTGGACGGCTTCACGGCTGTCATGCAGAATCATTGGCAGCGCAAAAACGCCCACCCATTCGACGAGGATAACGATGGGTCACTGGACGAGGATCCAGCTGAGGACGAGGATGGAGACGGTTACGTGGAAGGCCTCTGGCAGTGGGACGGCCACCAGTATGTTTTCCTGAGGTGGGAAGGCCCGGACAACGACGTGGATGGCAAGTTTGGCGAAGACTGGGTAGGCGGTGTTGACCTAAACCGTAACTACGGATATCAATGGAACGCTTCAGTCTCCAGCGGCAGCCCCTTTCCGTGGGACGAAGATTTCCGAGGCCTCGCCCCGTTTTCGGAACCCGAGACCCAAGCCCTGAGAGACCTGGCACTGCAACATGGTTTCCTCTATGCGGCGAGCTTCCACTCAGGCGCTGAGAACATTGTCTACCCATGGGGATACACCCAAACTCCTGCACCGGCAGACGAAATCTTCAGTGAAATAGGCGCCGATCTCTCCGCATTGACGGGTGCGCCCTCATATCAGTCAGGACAGTGGTACACAACGTCCGGAGTGTGGGACGACTGGATGTACGGCACCCGAAGCACCTACGCTTTCACCTGTGAAATCTACGCCAACGGCGCGGCATGGCAGTACGAGCCTGGACCGTATCCGGACTCGTGGTGGGAAAAGGGCATTCTCCAAGCTTTCAACCCCGACCCGGAAGACATCGAAACAGTGGTGCAGCGTTGGCTGCCGGTCTTCTCCTACACCGCTAATAGAGCAATTGTGAACGCTCACGATTTGGCCGCAACCAGCATCACACCCAGCAGAACTATCGTGGGGCAAGGCTACGCCGTTAGCCTAAACGTTACTGTGGCCAACCGAGGCGACTTCCCCGAGCTCTTTAACGTCACAGCCTTTGCAGGCGCAATCCCAATCGCAACGCAGACCGTAGCTTTAGCCGAGAGACAAGCATCAACCTTCACGTTCACGTGGAACACCTCGGGCTATGCAAAGGGCAGCTACACCGTCAGCGCTCAGGTCGATCCGGTCAGTGGCGAAACACAGACAGGAGACAACGTGATCAGCTACGGCGAGATTTTCATAACAGTCCCCGGAGACGTTGACGGAGATAAGGACGTCGACATCTTCGACATCGTGAACATGGCATTGCTCTACGGACAGACCCTGCCACCGGTCTGGCCCGTGCCGCCACCTGACATCGATGGCGACGGCGATGTCGACCTCTTTGACATTGTTATAGCCGCCGCCAACTACGGAAAACAGTGGTAGCCACAGAAAAGCCCTGTCAACCCCATCCGCGGGCACCGCGCGCGGCGCCAGATGTCAGCATCAACTTGACGTCTTCGCCCACCGTGACATCAAACAAGCCTTCATGACCGGCCGCTTGCTCGCTGCGCGTGTCGCCTACCATGGTGTCTGAACAATCGGTATCTTGACAGGCGTGGCCAGCCAGACTTTGCATACTTCAGCTTATCAGGGTTCCTCTCCAGCCATTTCATCATGTGGAAGAAGCTCTTTGCTCTCTTCGAGTCCCTCTCCTGCAGCGGCTCGTAGCCAAGGTTCCTTAGCTCGTCAAGGTACGCGGTCTCCGTCAGGTACTGTGGATCTCCTGTGACCTTGACCCGGTGAACCCGATTGTCCCCGTACCTGCCTCTCAGATCTTCGACCGCTTTGTCAAAGAGGTAGCTCGTGCAGATGTGAATCTGCTCTTCTGTCCGGAGCTGGAGCTTATCGAGCAGGCGAAACAGGATGGTTGAGGCTTGTTTCAGGTATTCCTTCGTTCGGAACTCTCGCGCTCGGAAATACGTGACGTCCAGCACCTCGTACGCGAATAGTCCGTCTTCATCGCGAAATGCTCCTATGACCACGCCGAAGAGGAGGTCCCCGATACCGGCATCATCAATGATTATGGTCATAGGGTGCTGTCACCTCTGTAGGAGTAGCCAGTGAGACATAAAAAGATGTCATGTGCCTGTATCAGAACGCCACGAGTCGCACCGGTTTCTCAAAGAAGGAGCCTCGGGCGGGCTTCGATCCCGCGACCGACGGTTTACGAAACCGTTGCTCTACCGAGCTGAGCCACCGAGGCACTGATTCTTCGTTTCCGAAAGAAGGCTTGACATGAAATTTAGAGGTTTCGGTTTGGTTTTGGGTTTTGAGATGCATGCATCAGCAGAACCGCGCAAGCCCGCTTATGCACACGCATTCCAGATTCCTTCTAGGCAGTAAACGGTGAGTTTCTCCTTCTCAGGGCATCTGCTTCCCAAGTCACATAGAGGACAGCCTTGATACATCGGACACACCCAACGTTCCATGCGCGCGCATCGTTATCATTAATGCATGCAAGGGTTAATAAGTAGAGCATGAGTAGTATGGGATAATCAGTTAGAGGCTTTCCGAAAAGGTTAGAACGCTTACCACGTTTTTGCTTTTTTGTTCCGAAGCAGTTCTGACTGACGAATCAAATGAGGTAGTAGAATGTCGTATTCATATATCCAAGAAAAGAAATGGCAAAGTAGTGGGCGACCCAGATTTTGCGTGACCCCCCCGGTTGAAGTTGACAAAGAGTATGAAGCCGAAATTGAGGAATTGAGCAGAAGAGGCGACGGTATCGCAAGAATCAAAGGATTTATCATACTTGTGCCAAACGCTGAGCAAGGAGAACACGTCAAGTTCAAAGTGATGAGAATTGGAAAGAGGTTCGCAATCGGCGAGTCGGTGTTGGACTGACAACCGCTTCTAGGGTTTAGTATGGGCATAACAGAGGTGATTTTTCACGTTCCAAAGAAAAATGTTCGAGATCAAATGTACTGACTGTGGTAAGACTGCCACGGTACCTTTCGAGCCTACAAAAGGCAAACCAGCTTACTGTCGTACATGTTTCTCCAAACATAATGGTCGCACTAGTATGAATAGACTTCCGCGGCCAAAAGCATGGGTAAGACGATGAGATAATTGGCAAGGGAGAAGGAATAACCTGAGAACCTGCAAGAACTGTCATCGGGAAACCTCACACGCAAACAAGCTTGGACTAATGCGGCGGACACAAAACCTTCTTTCAAAAAAAGCTGCAGCAGAAGACTTGAGAGCTTTCTGTGTGATTCGCACTTAGCTTGAAACTCGTCATCTACGTGCAGACGCATTTCATGGCTCTGCCAAAGCTGATGCCTAATTCATAATTTCTTTAAGACGCTACCAGAGACAACTTAGGTTGAGGCTCATGAAGCTGAAGAAGACAATTCGAAGGTATACGTTCGGCTACGTCCTTGGCATAGCGCTCTGTATAGCTGGAGTTGCCGCGCTTTTCTTCGTTCTGTGGGAAGTGTTGCCACTGATGTCTACCGACGCAGAGCCGTGGTCTGGTTTCTGGACAGCCCTCTGGGAAGAAAACATCAACTTGCATCCCAGCATCAGCGTCAAACTGATGTACTTTCTGGTTCTTGCGGCGGCGATGGTGATTTCTGGAGCAGCAGTCCTCGCGTTCAGCCGACAACGATTTGCCCTTCCCGACAGACTAATGCGAGTAGAGTGTCCATACTGCAGGAAACAATGGCAGATCGGCTACAATCCGGGAAGAATACTGTGCCCCCATTGTCAACATCTGGTTCATCCGAAGATGGTTAGAGAATAGCACAAGCCAAAGTTATATTGGACGAAGCCAATTTTCATACGTAAAACTAGGGCGGTGCGATACATGAAAAAAGAGACACCAACCCGCACAGGATTGAGACAACTGCCAATCAGACCAGTCTATCTGGTTTCTATGGAATACGAGGGCAAGAAGAACATCATCACCATCGGGATGTGCGGCGTCTTCTCGGGAAACCCCACCTTGCTGGGAATCGGCATTGCCCCGGCAAGGTACTCGTACAACCTGATTCGCCAGAGCCGAGAATTCGTGATCAACGTGGTGAACGAGAACCTTATTGACGCGGTTAGGATCTGTGGACAAAAATCAGGTAGAGATTGCGACAAATTCAGCCTGGCAAAGCTGACACCAGAAAAAGGCGTCAAGGTGAACGCTCCTTACATCAAAGAGTCCCCTGTCAACATCGAATGCAAAGTTGTTCAAGAGATACAGATAGGCGACCACGTATGGTTTGTCGGCGAAGTCCAAGCAACACACGTTAACGAAGACTATGACTGGCAACAAGGCTTACTCTTCAAATGGGTAGGCGACGACGGATTCTACTTCAGAGTTGGAGAGCAAGCAGCGAAATACTGATTCACCACATTCTCACCTGCACAAGAGAGCCGACTTCACTTGACACTCCTTTCGTAAGCGAAGTCCTTCTTGTCCACCTTGAAGCCCACCTTCTCGTAGAGCTTAATCGCCTTCGTCACGTTCCGGTCGTCCACGCCTAGCATCACCGAAGTCATGCCCATAGCCTTCAGCCGCTCCATGCCCTGCAACATCAGCCGGGTCCCGATACCTGCCCTACGGTGTGATTTGAGCACGCCGAGGTCCAGAATCCAACCGCACTTCGCGTTCCTCTCCACGTTATAATTCTCATCCACTCCCACGCCGACATAGCCCACATGTTGCCCGCGTAACACGGCGAAGTACCACTCCTGCACGTTGAAGAACGGGTCCTCTCGCACGAAATACACCGTCCGCTCGACTGGGCTGGGGCTCCAGTTGAAGTGCTCCTTGAAACACTCGTTGTCAAGCCAGTTGAGCAGCTTCAAATCCTCATCCGAGTTCTTCCGCAGAGGCGTCAGCGCGACTTCTCTGTTCTCTCCCATGTCGAACGGAAGCGCGCTCAAGTCTCTCTTCATGAGGCTGAACTCGCGGACCAGCCTGAAGCCTAGACTCTCCCACAGACGGCTGATGTCCTCACGACTATCAGTTGCGCCTGCTTGAATGGTTTCCATCCCGCGCTTCTTCAACTCCCGAATAGCCACGTGTGCAAGCTTTGCCTCAAAACCCCTGCCTCGGAAATCTGGAACAATGCCGAAAGACCTTATGAACCCCTTCTTGTCGCTTCTGAGCTTGTCAACGTAAGCTTGAATGATGCCGATGGGCTGACCGTTTAGCTCTACAATGAACCTGCCCTCGGGGTCGTAGTAAGGTGACTTCTGTAACGCCCTGAACTCCTCCACCGTCATCTGCCGCATGTCCTCATACTCTTTGAAAGCGGCATTCCACACACTAACCCAGCTCTCGTCGTCCTTACCCTGAACAAAACGCCGTATCCTCAGCAAGCAGGTTTCCCACAGCACCACGACACGCGCAGATTTAACCATTATCCTCCATGCCGGGGCAAATGACCGCGTCGGTTAACATTTAAGTCGTCCACGACAATCACTAACATGCAAGGACTGACTATGACCACGGCGAAGAAGCTGGGCGAACGAAGGATAATCGAAATCCTCCGAAAGCACTTTGACATGCCGCCTAACATGCCAGTGCCCTTCGGCGACGATGTCACAGCCGTCGAACACGAAGGATGGCTGGCGGTTCTGAAAACCGACATGCTCGTAGGCAAAACAGATATCCCCCCGCAAATGAGCCTCAGGCAAGCCGCCCGCAAAGCAGTTGTCATGAACGTCAGCGACTTTGCCGCCAAAGGAGCCACACCCATAGCCCTTATAGTCTCGTTAGGCATACCGCCAAACCTGACAGAGAGGGATGTGGGAGAAGTCGGAAGAGGACTGAACGCCGGTGCCAGAGAACATGGCATCCATGTATTAGGCGGAGACACCAACGAAGCAGACGACCTGATAATCAGTGTCGCTCTCTACGGCACAGCGAGGAAAGGGAACTTGATCCTTAGAAGTGGTGCCAAGCACGGAGACTATGCGGCGACTACGGGCTTGTTCGGGTTGGCGTCGTCTGGTCTCAAGATGCTGATGGAAAATCGCAAAGTGCCGAAGGGACTCGGGAAGAGACTGCTCGATGCTGTGCTGAGGCCGCATGCACGGCTCGCCGAGGGCTTGGCTCTAGCAGCGACTGATGCAGTCACGGCGTCCATCGACTCTAGCGACGGACTGGCATGGAGCCTGTTTGAGATAGGCCGAGCGAGCGGAGTGGGGTTCAAGCTGTATGCGCCGCCGATCGCTCAGGAAGCATACAGGTTCGCGGAGATACACCATCTCGACCCTTTTGAGCTTGGGTTTTACGGGGGAGAAGAATACGAGCTCGTGGTAACGGTCAAGCCTGAGGGGTGGGAAAAAGCCCGAGAGGCAGCGGAGCGGGAAGGAGGTCGCTTGATCAGAATCGGCGAAGCCACGGCGACGAAGGGCATATCCCTCGAGAAAGAAGGCAAAATGGTGAAGGTGGAACCAAGGGGGTATGAGCATTTTGGGCATCGAATCGTGTGACGTTGGAAGCCTCCCATTCGAGGGGAATGCAAGCAGATTCACGGAGGGGGCATGTCATTATGCGCTCGGGGTCAGCGACGATTCTGCCAACTTCTTCGAACAATCAGTCGCTCGAGCCTTCTTAGACAAGTTGAACGCGGGAATCGTGGTTCCAGCTCTTCCTCAGTTCCGCGACATGAACGAAATGTTTCTCTCCGTCATCGAAGGCGTGGAGCCGATAGCCGGCGGCTACGTGGAGACGGGGGAGCTGGCAGTGAAGAAGGGATGGAGTGCGCTTCCAGAGGTCAAGGTGATCGAGGCCCACGCGGAGAGATTTTCCACGCAGGTTGGCAGCCCCTTTCAGCTCAGAATCTGCGTCACGGGACCCTACACGTTAGCCTCGTTCTTTCCCTACAGGAACAGCCAGACCTACCAGCGACTAGGCAGGGTGCTCTCAGAAATCATTGAGAACAGTATTTTTAACAAGAAGCAGGGCCGTGTTACCCTAGTCGCGGTTGACGAGCCGCTTTTCGGCTTGGTGGACGACTCCACGATAGACCGCGGTGCTGAGGGTAGAGAGAGCCTCCTTGCCTCGTGGGACACAGTGATGAGGACTGCGAGAAGCAGGGGCGTTGAGACATGTATCCATCTGCACTCAACCTCAGACGACCTGTTTTGGGACGTCGAATCCCTCAGAATCGTCGAGTCCCACCTAGACGATCCTGTCTACAGGATGAAGGCTACTAGAGAACGACTGGAAAAAGGCGACAAGTGGCTTAAGGCGAGTCTAGCCCGGACCGATTTTGACCAGCTGATTAAAGCCAGTCTCGGCTCAGAGAGTGCGGGAGAGGTTATCGCGGACGCTTGGAAGAGGATAGCGAAGGGAACTGCGAGCCCCGAGACGTTTCTGGAAGACGTGGATGTCATGAAGAAGAGGCTGAGGGATGTGGTTGACCGATTTGGCGCGGACAGGGTGGCTCTTGCGGGCCCTGAATGTGGATTGCGGGGCTTTCCGACCTACACGTCCGCGTTAGAGTGTTTGAGGCGCGTCTCGGAAGCCACGTGATCTATTCCGAGTTGACGGCGACGCTGAGTCAATTGAAGTTGGGGTTGCTAAGGCTTAAGTGTCAAAGGTGATATCACTGGCGATATCGCAGGTGATACCAAATGCTCAGACACTGGATGAGACACACCGCCATGGTTCCGAAGGGTTTCCTGCGCTTCTACGTGCTGAAGCTGTTGAGTGAGAAACCCATGTCAGGATCAGAGATAATGCAGGAGATAGGAACGATGAGCAAGGGTAACTGGAGACCTAGCCCGGGGTCAATTTACCCGTTAATGGCGTGGCTCCAAGACAAGGGTTACGTCGAAGAAACTTCCCCGGCGGAGAAGGGAATCAAGAGATATGCTCTTACTAAACAGGGCAAGAAGTTTCTCGAAGAGAACGCACAGAGAAAAGAGGAGATTCAGCGACGGTTCCGATTCATAGGTCCACCGTTCTTTCCTGGGCCTCCGCCCTTCGAGTTTCTCTACGGCGAGCTTGATTCTGAAGGAGCGCTGAAGCTACACGATAGCGCCAAAAAGCTGATGATTGAACTGTGGAAACTCCGGAAGAATCTGCATGACCACTATTCAGAAGACGCTGCGGACAGAACGAAAGCAATACTGGAAGAAGCAGCCAAGAAGATCGATGAGGTAAACAAGGCGTTCCATCGCTGAGACAAGGAGAAAGATGACTATGAAGACGTTGACTATTGAGACAGTGAGTCTGAGAAAGACCTACATGCAAGGACAGATTCCAGTAAGCGCATTGAAAGGGGTCAATCTGAAAGTTGAACAAGGAGATTTCATCGCGATTTTGGGCCCCTCAGGAAGCGGCAAATCCACTCTTCTGAATATGATAGGGATCTTAGATAGACCAACCGAAGGGCAGGTTTTCATAGACGGAACAGACACGTCCACACTGAACGACAACGAGCAAGCAGACCTCAGACGCCAGATAGGCTTTGTCTTCCAATTCTTCAATCTCATTCCCCGACTTGATGCAAAAGGAAACGTCGAACTGACGATGGTTATACCCGGCGTTAACAAGGCTGAGCGAAGGAAACGTGCTGAAGAGCTTCTGGAGACGGTGGGATTGAGAGAAAGAATGAATCATAAGCCCAGCGAACTCAGCGGCGGTGAACGTCAACGAGTGGCAATCGCGAGGGCGCTCGCGAACAACCCGAAATTCCTCCTAATGGACGAACCCACAGGAAACATCGACTCGAACACTGCAAAAGAGATAATGGACCTCGTGAAGAGGCTCAATGAAAAAGGCGTCACCACAATAATTGTTACACATGACCAGAGCATAGCTTCCCAAGCAAAAAGATCTGTGCAGATGCTTGACGGCGTTGTGGTGAAGGAAACGGTGAACTAAAATGAAGGCAAGCGACGTTTTCTCCTTCGCGTTCGGCGCAATAAGGCTGAGGAAACTTCGAGCAGGCTTAACCACTTTGGGAGTAGTAGTAGGCATTGCAGCGATCGTCGCCTTGCTTTCGATAAGTCAAGGTCTTCAGAGCACGATAACTGAACAGCTTCAGGCAGGATTCGCAACGGATACCCTCATCGTATCTGCAGGCGGGGGCTTCAGCCTTGGAGCAGGCACGGCCACCTCGGGCTTCACTTTGCTGGTCAATGACACGCAGATAATCAACCAAATCGACAGTGTGGAATCCTCAGTGGCGATAGTTCAAAGAGTAGTGTCAGCAAAATCCGGCGACGAAGAGCTTGTTCGGTACGTTGTAGGAGTGGATTTCGAAAGATATGCAGACATGTACAGCACTTTTGAAGCCGAAAGCGGAAACATTCCCCTAGACCCTCTAGATGAAGGTCTCGTCGTAGGAAAACAGGTAAACGACCCTTGGAAGAATGGGACAATATTCTGCGAGGTGAACAGCACTATTCAGATTATATGGACTAACGCAACCGCCAGACCCCCGATAAACCAAACCTATACGGCTAAGGTGGCAGCTGTGCTGAAGGAAGTTGGAGGGCTCAGCGTTGGAGGACCATCAGACTTAAGCATCTACATTCCTGTCGAGCAGGCTCAGGAGTTCTTTGGAACAGATGAATGTGAACTGATCATAGTGAAGCTGACAAGCGACGACGAGGCCACAATCGAAAGCACTTCTCAAGCTATAAAGGAGGCTTTCGGAGGCGAGGTGAGTGTGACGTCTTCGACAGCCGTGCTTCGAATCCTCGCGAGCGTATTTTCAACTATAGAGCTCTTCCTCGGCGGTATTGCGGCAATCTCGCTTCTCGTGGCTGGGATAGGCATAATGAACATCATGATTGTCTCTCTCATGGAGCGCACAAGAGAAATCGGCATACTGAAGGCGTTGGGAATGAAGAATCGAACTGTGCTGCTGATTTTTCTGTGCGAAGCAGCGATAATCGGCTTAATGGGCGCTGTGATCGGCACCGGCTCAGGCTGGGTCTTGGCGAACGTTGTCGCCATCGTTCTCGCGAGCAGTAACGGAGGATTCATGCAAGGGGGAAGTCGAGCGGCGCCCGCCGCCAGAATGACTATCACTCCCGTCTTGACCCCGGCAGTCTTCGCAGGCGCCGTGGCCTTTGGCTTGGCGGTGAGTGTAGCATTCGCTCTCTATCCAGCTTGGCGAGCTTCAAAACTCAAACCCGTGGAGGCGCTGAGATATGAGTGAAGAAAATGTCATCGTAGCTGAAGGCTTGACGAAGAGATTCAACAAATCCCTCTTAGCAGTCGACCATGTCGACTTCACCGTGAAAGAAGGCGAGATATTCGGGTTTCTAGGACCCAACGGCGCCGGAAAAACCACGACAATCAACATGCTTATCACCATTCTCAAGCCCACGGAGGGCAACGCCACAATATGCGACCACGACATCAAGAGACAGTCAAGCGAAGTGAGGAACTGCATAGGGGTTGTACCTCAGGAATACACCGCAGACGAGGATCTCACAGGGCTGGAGAACATACTCCTCTGCGCAGACCTCTACGGAATACCGAGGAAACTGGCCCGGGAGAGAGCGAATGAGCTTCTGGAGCTCGTAGAACTCTTGAAGTTTAAAGACAAGCGGGTCAACACGTACTCAGGGGGCATGAGGCGAAGGCTCGAGCTAGCCTGTGGGTTGATAAACCGCCCACGAGTGCTGTTCCTGGACGAACCAACACTCGGTCTAGATGTACAGACCCGAACGGCAACTTGGGGTTATATTAGAAAGTTGAAGGAGGAATTCAAAATGACCCTTTTCATGACAACGCACTACTTGGAAGAAGCAGATAACCTGTGCGACCGGATAGCCATAATCGACCACGGGAGAATCGTGGCCCTCGATACTCCCAGCAAGCTGAAAGAAAGCCTCGGCGGCGACATAATAACACTGACGATAGAACAGGCTGAGAAGGATTTGACGAGGTTAATGGAAAGCACCGTCAGAGTCAAAGAAGTGAAGAGACAGGACAACATCTACAGGCTTAAAGTCGAGAACGGGGAAGAAACGGCCCCGAAAATACTCAATCAACTGATTCAAAAAGGCCACACGGTGACCAAGCTCTCATTGACCAAACCAACACTCGACGAAGTCTATCTTGAATACACTGGAAAGTCAATGAGGGATGCAGAAAACTCAGAAGGCACGTTCTCCAGGAGGATGACCATGAGGAGGGCAAGGCACAGATGACCGCTGCGAATCACAACTCAAGGAACCCGCTCCACGGACTCTGGGCGCTGACAAACAGGGAACTGAAAAAATGGTACAAGGAACCAGTCGTGCTCTTTATGTCCATTGTTCAGCCGATTATTTGGATGGGGCTTTTCGGAAAGGCAATGAACATCGGCTCTATCTTCACAAGCACCGATATCCCGCTTCCCTCCGGGATAGACCCACAACTGATATCCCAGCAGATAATGGAGCAAACCTTCGGAACATCGGACTACTTTTCCTACATGTCGGTAGGCATACTATCCTTCGTGGTCTTGTTCACCGCGATGTTCAGCGGCATGTCAATCGTCTGGGATAGAAGACTAGGATTTCTGAACAAAGCCCTCAGTACGCCCGTCGCAAGAGGCTCCATCATCTTCGCCAAGGTTTTCTCCGCAGTCGTGAGATCGCTGGTGCAAGCGAGTATCGTCCTGCTGGTGGCCTTCTTGCTGGGTCTGCAGCTGGGTCCAAGCTTCGGCATACTGAATCTACTGGGCGTCTTCGCAGCACTCTTCCTCGTCTGCTTAGGTCTCTCATCGATATTCATCTTGATAGCCATACGATCCACTCGATGGGAAACGCAGATGGCCGTCGTGAACCTGCTTAACCTCCCACTGTTATTTGGGAGCAACGCCCTCTTTCCGACGAAGCAGATGCCTGAGTGGCTCCAAGCCTTTGCAAGCATAAACCCGATTACATACGTCACCGACGCGACACGGCAGCTTCTGCTTTTCTCAACAGATGCGACGCGGCTAGCTATTGACTTCGCGTTTCTTATAGGCTTCGCGTTGATCTTCTCGACGGTCGGGCTGCTGCTATCCTGGCGTTACCTATCCAAGTAACGCCGTTTTTCCTTTTTCCTGTTTGATAACGCATCATTTCAGTCACATCATCTGAGAAGTAAACTTAATGTCGCTGAATGACGCTATAGCATTGACTGTCATGAAACTTAGAGGGGACACCTATCCTACCATTTGCGAAGCTCTCTTCTATGAGAGACTTGCTGATAGCAAGGTGCGGTGCGGCCTGTGCGAACGCCGATGTACGCTTGATGTGGGAGAGAGAGGTTTCTGCAAGACGAGGGAGAACATCGACGGCAAGTTGTATACGCTTGTTTATGGCGACATAAGCTCCATTGAAAGCCGTCCGATCGAGATCAAGCCGCTCTTCCATTATTGGCCAGGCTCCACGGCCCTCACGCTGTCCACGTGGTCATGCAACTTCTCATGTCCCTGGTGTCAAAACTTTCACCTTTCGAAAGTTGCACCTGAGCCTTCGACTGCCGTCTTCTACAAATCCGACGCCGTAGTAGAGTTGGCTCTGCACCGAGGAGATGAAGGACTGTGCGTCAGCTTTCAAGAACCTCTTCTCCTCTATGAGTGGGCAGTTTCGCTTTTCAACACGGGGAATCAGAAGGGGCTCTATGGCTGTTTGATGTCGAATGGCTACATGACGTCTGATGCACTCCGCGGTCTGTCAGACAGCGGCATGGACGGTTTGAAAGTCGACGTGAAGGGAGATAGGGAGACCTACCAGAAGTACTGCTACAACGTTGATATCGACAAGGTTTGGAGGAACGTTAGGGAAGCCAAGGAGAGGGGGATTCACGTGGAGGTGGTCAGCCTTGTCGTGAGCGGTGTAAGCGACGACGAAGCGTGCATCGAAGAGGTGATAACGCGTCACTTGAAAGAGACTGGACCGGAGACACCGTTGCATTTCACGAGGTATTTTCCAGCTTACAGGTTTGACAACCCGCCGACAAGGATAGAAATCTTGGAAAACGCCTACACAGCAGCGAAAAAGGCAGGAGTGCTCTATCCTTACGTGGGGAACGTGTTTGGGCACAAGTTTGAGAACACTTTCTGCCCGAACTGCGACGAAGTCCTGATTCAACGCCTAGGCTATTCCGTGAGGAAATACAGGATCACAGAAGACAAGAAATGTCCAAAATGCGGTCAACCCATCCCACTTAGAGGGAGCCACGTAAAGAAAAATCGAGCGTACTTTGTAGCATAAGCGTACGAGTCTAAGGTGCACGCTGGTTTCGAGTCAACATTTTCTCGATATTCTCCAGTCGCTTCTCGATGGCGTCTAGCCTGTCCAGAATCTGTTTCAACACTCGTCCAGCGTCTTCGGGGGGTAGGCTTGGTGAGGGGGTCATTGTGGGCCAACGCCAGTCGCCGCTCCGCTGTGGTCTTTGAGGGGGTGTCGGCGTGTAAGCAGCTTTTTTCTTGGACATCGCCTTCTCATTAGGATATTTGTTAGATGAGTTTACTAAAATGCCGTAGTCAGGATGCATAGTGTATACTTCGTGGGTACCTCGCCGCGCTCTTCGATGCAATGGTTTACGTTTGTAAAGTCGGAAAAATATAAAAAGGCGTTAGGCTTAAACTACAATCTCGTGTCGCAGCCCCGAATTTCGGGCGAGGACTATTTCTCAGGTTTTTTGGCGCGTCGCTTTCGACTATGCTTTCTGTCTGGTTGCACTTTGATTGATGAGAGTTGCTCGAGTCCTTGTATGAAGGCGCCAGGGTAGCTTCGCTCGATCTCTCGCCTCAGCCCTCTCGTGTCAACGTCTCCATACTTCTTCACGTATATCACTGGTCTGCCATCTTTGTCGTACTTGACGGAGATGGAGTAGCCTGACGCGACTTCTATGGACTCGGGGTCTGCCAGCGAGTAACTCTCAGGTTCACCTAAATCTAGGGCGGGTGGGATCTCCTTTTTCTGTTTTTGATCCTCCATGATTTCAGCATCCTCTTATGAAAAGTGCCCCTCCCGAATTAAAGTATTGTTTCTTCTTAATCAAGATTCCCTTTTCATCTGACCATGAATCGCTAATGCCTCATCAGCTTCTCCTCATACTCCTTCAAGTAGTCAGCGACCTCCCGATGTCCACGAACAAGGCATCAACTCTATTCACGTCCGCCACAGTGACCTTATCCCTGCCTCCCGTCTTGGCACTGCGCGCGCACGCATCCCAGTCTCATGGGATTTTTGGCTTTAGTGCCTTTGTCTTACATGCGTCGACGCATTCTAGGCAATAGATGCATTCGGGATGTGTGAACTTCTCCCATGGAAGGTCGAGTATCGGAACCTCCATGGGACACGCTTCGACGCAGCTGCGACAGCTCTCCTTAGTGCAATGGACCACGTCTCTCTTTAGCCCAAGAAAACTGAAGCGGTTCAGTACCGCGAGACTTGCGCCTACGGGGCAGAGGTATTTGCACCAGCTGCGGGGAACGAGGATCGCCAAAGCCACCGCGAGACCTAGTACGAAGAGGCGAATCCAGAACAAGATGGAGAGAGCAGTCACGGTTTCCACAAAGTCGTTGTACGGTGTCTGTCCAGAGTATGCGCGAGACGCTACTGTGGAAATCGCTCCGAAGAGAGTGTCATGAGGACTCAACGCATTAAACGGGGCCTGGGCAAAGACTCCTAGAGCGTTCTTGTATGTCCTGCCGATTCCCATAACCGATGTGGCGGCGACGGTGAGGCTGATGAATAAGACTGCAGCCAGGATCAGGTATTTCACGTAGATGAGGCTGTTATGAGTTCTGGGAGAGACTACTCTGTGCCGCCTCTTCGCGTGGCCGAGCAATTCTTGAATGAAGCCGAAGGGACAGACCCAACTGCACGTGGCTCTGCCCAGCAGTACGGCGACTATGAGGAAAGACGCGATAGGAAGCCATGGGAACGTGGGCTCCCAGAGGTTGTACTGCAGGACGGCGAAAGCATCTCCTACAGTCTTCGCGGGGTTTCCCATGCTCTGCAGGACGGGGAGCAGGACGGGCAAGGCGTCGTAGCCGAACAAGGCGAAGTTGAAGAGCACAAAGAAGACAATTAGACTGATTATCCTCAGAGTCCTTATCCGGAGAATCGCGCGTCTTAAGTTCACCAAATCCTATGGATGCTCCTTTCAACGCCTCTTGTTTTTTAAGACGTGATGGGCTTGGAATATATAAAGACTTCCTGAAGGAAAAGCCGGTTACACCCATTCTGTCAGGCTACGCTGTGGAACCCTGCCCACCCTTTCCTCTTCTGATTTTCTCTCGTCAGAGAGAACAAGCTTACCGTAGACACCGTCATAGCCCGGGATGACTTTGGCTTCTCCTTCACGAACTCTTATGACCGCCTCGGCGATCTTCGGGTTAACCATCGTTGAAATCTCCTCGCCTGAAGCGTCGATGAGCACGTTATACTCGTTGCCAAACCTGGCGACTAGGCAATCGTAAATGCTCCACACTTCCTTCACGTTCGGTGAAGAAGCCCCTAACACGGTGGCGATGATTTCTGACAGCGGAAGCAAATGCATGTACCCGATAGCGTTTTGAGGGGTAAAGCCTGCTGGTCTGTCGGCCAACTCCTCGATTCGTTGCTCTACGCCCTTGGTCAACTCTCTGCGGCACACTGGACAACGGTTGCCAAACTTCATTGCCTCTTGTGGAGGCATGGAAACCCCGCAATGCCTGTGACCGGTCCAGTGATATTTGCCGTAAGCAGGGTCTGTCTCAATGGTGAACATGAATCGCCGCGAGTTCTTCTGCCGCAATATTTCTATCACTTCTCTGTAAGTGAGCTCCCCAAGGTCGAAGGCGTTGGCTTCGCGTCCTATTCTCCAGGGCCAGCTGCTGTGGCTGTCGCTGTTAGAGACCAAGGTGAACTTGTCGAGGGCGCTTAGACGCCAGTTCATGGGCGGGTCAGAGGATAGCCCTGTTTCTAAGGCGTGGATGTGTTTGGTCATATCTTGGTAGCAGTCCTGTATGTTGTCGAAGCCGCTGAACGCACCGAAGAGACCAAACCACGGCGTCCAAACGTGAGCAGGTATAATCTCGTTGTGTGGTGAAACGCTCACGACTTCTTCGACTAGCTCGGCCGCGGTCATCTCGAGCGTAGGTCTCCCATCTATGCTCAAGCGGCCGTAGTTCGATAGTCTATCATTTATCTGTGCTGCCGTCTCGAAGCTTGGCGTGAGAATCACGTGGTGAATCTTTTTAGTCTCACCTGCAAACGTGAAAATGGTGCATACTTCGCTTGTGATCATGAAGTTGGTCGAACTCTCGTTCTTTGCTGGTTTGAAAAGTCCAGTTCCTGATGTCTCAACAAGGTCTCTCTGAAGTTCCTTTATCCATTCCGGGTGCGTGAAATCGCCTGTGCTGACAAGGTTCAAGCCCTTCACGTGCGAAAATCGTGCGATCTCTGCGATGTTCATGTTCTTACTGGTAGCTCGACTGAAACGGCTGTGAATGTGTAGGTCGGCGATGACTCGCAACTTCAATGGCCTCTGTGTTAGGTATTGAATACTGTTCTAATTAAAGTAAGCAAGCCCAACATGAGGGTGATTGTTCCTATGGTAGTTTTCAGATTGTTGCTTTCGATTCTCTTTACGATAAAGGCGGCGAAGGGGGTGGAGAGAGCGATGCCGACTGACAGGAGGATTAGCAGTTGCCAATCAACATTTCCGCTAACAAGAAAATAGGTTGCCGCGGCAAAGATGCACGTAACTCCTTCGGCCAGGACTGTGATTCCGATGGCACTCTTGACCTCTACACCCGTCAGGATTTGACCCGCCACAAGTATGGGTCCGTATCCTCCTCCGCTTATGCCTTTGTTGAATGCAGCGAATGAGCCGAGACACAGCAGTCTTCTCCAAGAGAAATTCCTGCTCTTCTTCTTTGCGGCCAAGATGACTATTCCTGAGACGACGACAGACGCTCCGATGTAGAGGTTCAAGTAGAAGGCTGGCAAGTTGATGGCTATCAAGACTGCGATTACAGAGCCCGCGAGGCTCAGGAAGGCCAGTATCACTGCTGTTTTGAAGTGTTCACTTCCGACAGAAAGGTTAACGTTCTCGAACTTGTGATGGAATAGGGTTGCTAGGAAATCTCCAGCGAGCTGTGAAACTAGCACTGCGGGAATGACGTGTAGCGGGGCGAAGCCCGTTATCAAAAGCACTGGGGTCAGCAAGGTACCGTAGCCCATACCGAAAGAGGCATCGACGAGTCCGAACAAGAATGCGAAGGCGACGATGAGGAGTAGGTCAAGCATGCTGGTCCTTGACTCCTCTTCTTGCTACGTACTTGCCGAAGGCTTTTTCCCAGTCAACCCGGTACAGGGCGAATATGACGACGACCAGTAGCACAGTGGTTATAAGTGCGCCTATCCAGCTTCCGTCTCCAAAGAAGACTGTGAGGATGTCGCCGTAGACTTGGCCGGAGGAAGCGAGGATGTAGCACATGAGGAGCTTGCCCGATAGGGCGGGAATGAAAGCTTTGATGGGACTGTACCGCAAGAATCCCAAGGGAATGAAGATCAAATCGTCAGGGAGAGGAGTAAGTGCGAAGATGAAGATAGCAGCTGGACTCCATTTGCCGAAGAGTTTCAGAAGATAATCCATTTTCCTCTGTCTCTCTTGGCTTACTATCCTCCGCCCATAATACCCAAGCAGATAACCGACGAATTCGCCGATTGCAGAACCAGTGCCTCCGGCAATCGTCAATAGAACTGGGTCCCAGCCTTCCATGCCGAGGAACAAGATGATCAAGGTATAGGGTACGGGAATGATAACTGCCATGGTGCCGATGAGGCTGATCAGGAACACGCCGAAGTATCCGAACTGTAGTGCCACATCACGCATCCAGTCGAAGAAAGACAGCTGAGTGCACTCCTTTAGGGAATGGATTTCAGCCCAGCATCATTTAACTCTAGCTATTCGTTCACTCGAAAAAGCCCATCTTGATAGCAGAGTGGACGTTTGAACAGAAAAAGCGGGGAGGGTCTATCTGATTAGACCCAGCTTCTTCCCTCCTTCGGCGAACGCTTGAATCGCCTTGTCTAAGTGCTCCTTAGTGTGTTTAGTGCACAGTTGGACTCGGATTCTCGCTTTGTCGCGTGCTACCATGGGAAACACGATCGGCAGTGCGAATATGCCTTTCGTCCAGATGAAGTTAGCCAACGCCTTGGCCGTCTTGCTCTCGCCACACATCACCGGCACGATGGGCGTCTCGGTGTTTCCCGTGTCAAAGCCCAAGTCGCGCATCGCCTTGAGGAAGTAGTTGCGGTTCTCCCACACTTTCCTCACGTGTTCCGGCTCGGTCTCAAGAACGCCGATTGCCGCAGTGCACGCTGCCGCAACTCCAGGGGGCACGCCGCCGCTTAGAAGCCAGCTTCTCGACTTGTTGTAGGCAAAATTCCGAAGGTCCTCGTTGCCCGTTACGTGGCCTCCGATGACGCCGAAAGCCTTGGAGAACGTTCCCATCTCCGCGTGCACTTGATCCCTATTCAGCTTGAAGTGGCTGACGATTCCACGGCCGCCTTCGCCCAGAACCCCTTCGCCGTGGGCATCGTCGACGTAGACTCCGGCACCGTGTTCTGAGGCGATTTTCGCAATTTCTCCCAGCGGCGCCAGATCCCCGTCCATGCTAAAGACGCCGTCGGTGAGAATCCATATGTGGTTGTAGGGGGGCTGATGCTTCTCAGCCTCGTCCATAACCCGAGCTAAGTCCTCAGCGTCCTTGTGCTTGAAGATTGCCCGGTCGGCGTGGCTTAAGCGGACCCCGTCGATTATTGAACCATGGTTCAACTCGTCAGACACGAAGAGGTCGCCCTTACTGCCGAGCTGGGGAACGAGTCCTTCGTTTGCCATAAAGCCGGTCTGATAGGTCAGCGAAGCGGGGGCACTCTTGAATCTCGCTAGACGGCGGTCCAACTCCTCATGCACAGACATGTTACCCGCGATCGAACGGTCGCTGCCGGCGCCTGCACCGTACTGCTCGGTCGCGTCTATCATCGCCTTGACGACTTTGGGATGCGTAGCCAAGTTCAAGTAATTGTTGGCGCAGAGCATTACGACCTTCTTCCCATCAACCGTGCAGAAGGGTTCGCTAGGACCCTGCAGCTCCTTCAACTCCCAGTTCAAACTATCGCTCACGAGGCGGCGGTATTCTTCGCCCATATATTTCGTAGGATGACGTTTGACTTGCATACGCTTTGCCTCAACACCTCAACTCTTCTGCCTCCTAAATCGAGCGAACATTCTCTTAACCTTTATCGCTCGACCAGCATCACCTGAGTTACAGAAAGCTTTTTCACAACAGACCGACAAAGTGGGCTTCAAGAAGTGAGACAAAGGTGGAACGTGAGGACCTATTCAAAAACCCTGTTGTCCACATGAAACTTGACGACCAGATGACTGTTAATCAGCTGATGCAGGAATTCGCCAAATCAGGCTCCTTCGGGGCAGGCCGCGTGGCAACCGCATGTGACATCTATGAACGCATGGTCCGAGACGACGAATGCACGATTTTCCTAGCAGTAGCGGGCGCCGTGGTCCCAGCTGGACTTCGCTCAATCATCGCCGACTTGATTCGAAGAAGATACGTAGACGTGGTCGTGACCACTGGGGCGAACATGGTTCACGACTTGCTCGAAACCACGGGAGGACACCACTACAAGGGCCACTGGGACGCTGACGACACCGTGCTCTACAAGTACCACGCATATCGCATCTACGACATCTACGTGCCCGAAGAGGACTTCGTCAAAGAAGATTCAAAGCTGACCGAGATGTTTGACGAAATCGCACAGAAAAACCATGGACAACCAGTTTCCTCCAACGAGTTAATGGTTGAAATTGGGAAACGCCTCGATGACCCTGCCTCTATCGTGAGAGCGGCCTACGAGGCCCAAGTGCCCATATTCGTTCCGGCAATACGCGACTCGGAGTTCGGCTACATTCACTGGCTCCACGCGTCACGCAAGCCGCCCAACGTCCTCGTGCTCGACGCGTTCAAGGAAGCCAAAGACATAATCGACATCGCGTCCAAGTCACGGCGCCTCGGCATGATTGTACTCGGCGGAGGAGTGCCCAGAAACACCGTTCAGCACTCAGCCGCGATAGCTAAGAAGGGCATGGACTATGCCATACTGATAACGATGGACCGCCCCGAAACAGGCGGACTGTCAGGCTCAACTCTCAAAGAAGCGATGAGCTGGGGAAAAATCAAGCCGCAAGCCGACAAAATCACGGTAATAGGCGATGTTGTGACAGTCTTTCCTCTGGTAGCCGCGTCTGTTCTTGAGCGTTTGGGAAGCACCCACATGAGGAGGAGGAAGTAGCCACGGCGAAGTCAACCGAACCGGAGGAGAAATTCTGCGGTAACTGCGCCCACCACAACACGTACACGTATCCCGACCAGATCTTCTGCATGTTCCATTTCCTGAGGCATGGAACTCAGTTGTGGGCTACGTTGGATGTCTGCGAGTTCTGGAGTCCCGATAGCCAAGAATGTTTTTGCGTCCGAGAGGCCAAGAAACGTCGGGGTAAGCCGTAAACTCCTTTTTCTCAATATCTTCATAGATAAGTAACTAAAAAAGAAGTGCGTTGTTCTCTGTTGAAAGAGTAGTGTGGTTAGGTGTTCTTTCTTCGCCTAGTCCTCTTGCGCGTAGTTCTTTGAGGCTGCGCTTTCTCGGGCTGTGCTTCGGGTTCGGTTTGGGGCTGTGGCGTCGCTTCAGGCATAGGCTCTGGAGGCCGCGGTGCATGTACTGGGGAGGCAACGATTGCGGGTTTAGGTCTGGCCATGAAGCCGAGTCCTACGAAGACTATGCCCACGACAGCAAGTGCGTACACGTAGAGTTCTGCCACGGTGACGGCGGCATATGCTGTGATGATGAAGAATATTAGGGCGACAATATACAAGGCGTAGTCTGTTCTCATTTTTCATGTACCTCTCATGAAGCCTATGTTTTCATAGGAATGGTTTAAATAACTTTCTGACGTTTTCTTGTCATTTTCTGGAGTTTTCAGCCGCTGAACCATTTTTCGAGTCCGATTTGCCTCTTTAGTCTGTAAACTTCGCGCATTCTCTGAACCGCGGTCTCCACGCGTTCGGGCGCGAAGTCTCTTTGTTCGCATAGAAAGTGGAACAGCTCATCCTCCTGCAGGGGACGGTAGCTAAGATCATAATCGGGCGTCGTCTCAGGATGAAGGTAAATCTCCCTCACCTCCTCGTAGCGCAGCGGGATCTTTGAAAGCACTTCTTCGGGCATGCATTCTATCTTGCCGTATTTCTGGACGAGTTTCAAGCCGGTTTTTGGCCCTATGCCTCTTACGCCTTTGTTGAAGTCGGTTCCGACGAGGATTGCGAGATCGACGAGTTGGCTCTGTGAAATAGCGTGGTGAGTGAGCAGGTCGCTCAGTGTTATGAGTTCAGGCTTCAAGGGCCTACTCGTTCCCATGCTGGGCAGGTATTCTTGTCCAGATATAGTCAGGAAACGTAGGAGCCTCGAGGCACCGAAGAGGAGGCTGTCGTAGTCTTTACTGCTAGCCGACCAAACGCTACCTTGAGCGGCCATAAATGCCGCTTGGGCCTCGGCTTCGCTCGGGGCTTGCACGTGAGGTATGCCAAGGAGGGTGAGCAGTTTCTTAGCGTCTTCAACCATCGCCCGTGTAAGGCGGCTGGTCATGACGGCCTTCGAGAAAGCCTTGGTATAGTCGCGAGCCTCCAGCGCATCCTGCCATTCCAGCAAGGCCTTTTCGCGTTGTTCTCGTCTTCTACTGATTTCCTCCGCCTTTAGCGTGGGTGGTGTTCCGTCGAAGACGAACGCCAGGTCTATGCCGTACTCGTGGATGAGGCGGGTGGTGCGAAAGAGCAGACCTGCGAGGTGGGAGGTGACGTTGCCGTGCGAGTCTTTGAGCGGTGCCCCATCTCTTGTCCGTATGAGGCTGAGGAACTGGTAAAGGTAGTTGTTAGCGTCTACTGCGAGGCTTCTACCCCTTAGACTGTCTAGGCTGAGGATTTGTTTGACAATTATGGGTGTGAGGTTGACGCCCAAGCTGGTTCCACGTGTTAGACATATATGGGCGGCGTGTTAAGGTTTTTACGATGGTTCAGCGTATAGGCGAAGAGCGCAGCCCGGTGGTGTAGTGGACAAGCATGGAGGGCTTTGGACCCTCCGACGAGAGTTCGAATCTCTCCCGGGCTACCATGAACCCTAATCAGGACACTGTTCAAACTCTCGGCTCAGTGGAGTTGGGGTAAAGTTCTATCCAACCAACCAACCAACTTTTCTCACCATTGCAGGGCATGAAAAGTCTGAAATACTTTGGATTAAAGAACAGGATTGAGGTCGTAAGTTTGGATTACACGCAACCTCCTCCGCTCACTGAAGAAGAAGTAGAATCGTTCCTCAAGGAGGCTCGGACTGCAAGGTTTTGTAGCCTCAACAAAGATGGAACTATACATGCAGCGCCTGTTTGGTTCAGACATGAAAACGGACAGATAGTAATAATAACGCCCGAAATCAGCCGAAAAGCAAAGAATGTCAAGCGCAACGCGCAGGTCTCAGTTCTGATTGACATCGAGCAGCCGCCACAGAGGGGAGTACTAATTTACGGTAGAGCAGAATTGCGGTATCCTCGCTCGCGTGACGAGTATCTGGAAGAGGCAACTAGGTTATATGAAAAATATATGCCTACAGAAAGGGCTGAACTCACGGCTCAAGGAATGTACCAGATAACACACGGGGTTGAAATCATAGTGAAGCCAGAGCGCATCGTATCGTTTGACTATCGCAAAGACACCATGTACCCGACTGCTTGAAGACGACATAAAAGGCAGATTTCACCCCACAATCGCTCGGCTTGCGATTGTACGTTGTGTTGGGGTAAAGTTCTATCCCAAACCCAAACGTTTGCGCTCTCAGACAACCACATTCTTACACTCACACTCACAGCGCGCCCATTCTTGGGCAGCGTACGCAGTTGATTAGGTAGAATTTCCACCCAGCACTGTCAGTCCGTTATCGCATTTGGTTGGTTGGGTGCGAATCCCACCCCACACACACGTTTGCGAACTGAGGGCTGACTTGCTCGAATGAAAGTGCAGTGTCAAGGTGCGTGCAGTTTATAAGCAACTCTATGGTAAGCATTCCAGAATTAGTGTTCTGATGAAGCTAGTTCTTTCAGCGAATCGGAGGTGTAGTCTAGATGTCGTATGGAAGTAGGGAACCAAGAGAAATGCATAAGGCAGTCTGTGCTGACTGTGGAAAGGAATGTGAAGTTCCGTTCAAACCTGACGGAAGCAGACCCGTATACTGCCGAGAATGCTATGCAAAGAGAAGCCCCCCAAGAAGAAATAGATATTAGACTCACAAGCTGAGTTCCTATTCTTCGTTCACAATCCTTTTTCTTTTTCATCTTTTCTTCTTTTGCGCGCACGGTCAAACGTCACTTTCACGCGCGAGCAAATCGAGATTCCTGGCATAGAAGGCTATTTGGGAAAAATCCATGCCAAAATACGACAGATTAAAGGCATTCAAACAGAGATTCTTGGGCTTCAGAGTGAAGTAGATAAACTTGATGCGTTCAGGGATTTACTATGCGCAACTGGAGAGGATTTGGAAAGAATAGTTCAGAAGGTATTATCAGATATAGGAATACTCACAGAGAAAGCGCCAGAAGGCTTTCCAGCTGATTTGGTGAGTGAACAAGTCGCAGTTGAAGTGACAGGCATCAGAGGTTCTGTTAGCGTAGGATCTGAAAAGATAAACCAAATCGCCAGACTCAAAGAGTCATTCCCAGATAAGAAAAAGGTGGTTCTGATCGCCAATACATACATGG
>CAYNAW010000023.1:0-22796 GCA_964395545.1 uncultured Candidatus Bathyarchaeia archaeon
ATACCCCCCCGCCCGGCTTGGTCCAATCCGGAATATGAGACAGCTTCCCTGGTCTAACGTAAGGTCTAGGCCGAGAATGCCACTGTAGAATGAGCGCACGACTTCCAGGTCCCGACAGGGAAGAAAAACAATCGGATACTGAAAACCTTCGGGCAACGCCGATTCCTCACCGATGCGCTTCCGCATATTCATGTCTATACGGCAGCTACATATTAACGTAGCCACTCTGGAGACCAGGGGTGCACAGAAAGGGAGCGTTAGTACCTTCGTCCGTAGCTGCCCGGGACAACCACGAGGCCACAGCGGTCTCCGCGACGGTGAAGGTGAGCGGACACGTCAAAGCCCTGTGCCCTATGCACGCGTAGTTTCGATCAGTATCCCCGCACGAGGTCGACCACGTTGAACAGCGTCGGGTCGCCGTCGGCGAACCGGCGGATGTTCTCGACGACATCATCCCACCGGGCCAGATTGTCGAGCGGCGAGGCTGCGCGCGCGATCAGAGCCTTCAGGGCAACGCGTGTCTTCTCTTGAAAAACGCGATTGCCCCGGCGGTTAGTACCAGCACGAAGGCCATGAGAATCGAATGGAACTCTGGGATCACTGTGACTTCGCCATGGGTCGCGGTGCATGGAATTGGATTTCCGTCAGGATCGCTTAGCTTGACAGGATAGACGAATCCTGGCCAATAGAGCTGGAGAGGCGAGGGACCGTCCGTGGTGGTGCCATTGAAGGTTATGGTTACCAAAACTCCGGTGCCGTTTTTGGACGGCTCGTCATCTAAGAGGGTGGTGACGACTCTTACTGCTCCGGTTGTTTCGTTGACGTTATCTTCGATGGTCTTGATTTTGAAGACATTGGAGGGTTTCAAACTGGGCGTCAGAAAGTGATTTGTCGGCCACGTAACGTCTAGGCAGTCCAGCAGGGTTGTGTTGTACCACAACATGAAGTCGTAGCCAAAGAGATTTGTTACGTTTGTTATGGAAATGTTAACGGTGAAAGTCTCTCCGACTTGGGGGACCTCTTGAGCGGCTGGATCTACGGAAACGGCTGCCTCCAAGGCAGTGACAAACATCACTTCGTTACAAAACACAGACAACGCGACCACGTAAATCATCAATCGAGTTCTTCGCTTCATTGGGACCCGCCGCTTGCGACCCTATTCATCAACTCATATAAATAACTTTTCGAGACACGTGCGCGCGCTGATTTGCCGACAGAGTAGCCCCTGGTCCTCAACGAGACGAGCGAACGAACTACCAGCGTTTGCCGTAGTTGGCAGCGGCGATGACGAGGTCGAAGATGTCGATGTCGCCATCACCATCAATGTCGCAGTTGGGTTGATACCGTGAGTCTGGGAGCTTCACGCCATATACGCTGGCTATCTCCACCATGTCGAAGATGTCCACGTCTTTGTCTCCGTCTACATCGCCGGGGATGGTCACCGTGATCCAATCGTAAGCGAACATGTTGTCGACGGTGTTGGTTTCGCCTGAAACTGGCTCTGCGTATGCTGTTATGGTATACTTGCCCTTGGCAAAGCCAGCAGTGCTCCACGTGAAAGTTAGCTCGCGGCCTTCTCCGCTAGCTAGGGTTACGGTCTGCGTCGCAATAGCTGTTGTGTTCGCGAAGAGAACAGTGTCAAAGGTCTCACTGAAAACTCCGTAATTCTTCACCGCAACAGCGATATGCGTACTGCGATTTTCTCCAATAACGGTTTTGAGTGGGCTAACGTCAATGACGGCTACGTCGTGACCAAGGTAAAGGACTGTGACATCATCGTCGCCGACTTTGCAGTTATCTGCTGTATCGATTTCTCCCGGGACAATGCTCGCGGAAGCTGAAATCGTGTAGTCTCCCTTTTCAAAGCCAGTTGTGTCCCACGTGAACGCGAGGGTTGTCGAGGAGCTGTTGTTCAAGGCAACGGGTTGGACGCCGATGATTTCTAAATTTGCATGCGCTGTGACGTTGAAGGTCTCAGGGAAGTCTCCTTGATTCTGAACAGTGACGTTAATTTTGACGATGTCGCCAGGCAGTACGGTGATAGGCGAAACTCTAAGGTCTACAACTGCTACATCATGCCCAAGCGTGCCAAAGTAGCCGTCAATAACCGTGTGCTCGATTGGCTGTTCTGCAGAACTGACTAGTTTTGTATCGTACAGGTCTAAGACGCATTCGCCTGTGGCTTCGACATGAAACTCAATAGTTGCTAATATTCCGCTGCCCGTTACTCCGGGTATGTTGCCTATCAGGGTGCAGACAGCTCGCAGGTAGCCCTGCGTGTTGTTTATGTTTATGACAAAAAAAGTGTCGGCCTGGCTTTTCAGAAAATCGCCTTCTGTGATGTCCAGAGCGTCCAACAGCGTGGCATCCCATCCTAGTTTAAATTCCCATCCGTAAAGGTCGACCACGTCTTGAATGCGGACATCTACTTGGAAGGATTGCCCCATCTCCGTTGTAACTATTGGGGGATCAATCTGTATTGTCGTTGTTGAGGTGGTCTCCACTGGATGAGTTTGCGAAGACGTTGGCATACCGTGTATACCACTAGTGGCCACTGTGAATGTGAGAGTCAACAATAATGCGATAACCATTGGTTGGAGGGTTTTTACGTTTGACACTTTTTCCAACTCGTTTCTGGTTGATTACTTCTATTGCGATGGTGTTTTATCGCTCCGTGTACGTGTTTGTGTAGCCGTTTTGTGCTCGGTGCGTGTCAAAAAAAGGAGAGAAAGGAGGTATTTTTGGGTTATGGGCGTGGCTGCTTCCGCTTAAGTTGGTGGGTAGACGACTATTCCGATGTGCTTGGCAACGTGGACCAGATCGAAGACGTCAATCGTCAGGTCAAAGCTCAGGTCGAGGAACATGTCGTAGTTTTCGGGCGGTCCGACAATGACTTCGATTGATCGTGCAACTTTGACCATGTCGAAAACGTCGACTTCACCGTCGCCGTTGAAGTCGGGTATAGTCATGGGTTCGAAAGTTACGGTGAATCCTGCAGGGTCACTCGTTACTTCGAGGATGCAGATGGGTGCAGCGAAGAAGGTCAAATTAAAGGGAGTGGTAAACTCGTTCGTTCCATATCTTGCGACGATCATTAGATACAGTGGTTCTGGCACGGTTAGCGTCGCGTTGTCTACTTCAAACGGAAGCGTAGCGGTGTACAAGACTTTTCCGTCAGGTCGCATCAGTTTCAGGGTCAGTGTGTATGTTGCAGCGGCGGCTGGAGCCGTAAGCATCGTGGTTGCTAAGAAGCATAACAGCAAAGCGCTTATCAGACTTCGTCTCATGTCTCTTCCTCCGTACTCGTTTTACGGCTTTTTATGGGCCTTTGTCGGATAAAAGCATTTCTGACCGTTTTTTTCATAAATATGCTTCCTAATCGTTCTAATTCGTTCTAGACTGTTCAAAATAGTTCGTTTTCTCATAATCGAGGCGAATCTTCCTTTATCTGCAGGTCATCGAAAGGCGGAACCGGTAGCGAAGGAAGGCCGACCAGAGGTATCTTGTCTTCAAATCGCTTAAATAGAGACCGTTCCCTTATTCTGAAGGACGAGCATTGAGAAACGGAACAAAAGCAGCGCTGCCTTGTCTGGTGTTCAGCATCGTTCTGCTTTTTGGCTCCACGTCAGTGTTATCTCAGCTACAACTCGAGGAGTCTCGGCAGTTTTCGATCGAGTTGGCCACCGACTGTTCCGCGGTGTATGTCTACAGTCGGGTGTTTACCCTGAAAACCGACGATGACGAGGCGGTCTTTGCGCAGTATCTTTCAGAATTCGAAAACAAATCGAAAGAGCTTCTCGACAGGTTCACTAAGGATGCGCTGGACATGGTGAACCGAGCGAGCGATTTGACTAGTAGAAACATGACGGCAAGAGACTTCAATGTTTCCGCTTACAGGCTTCAAACCGTAATTGGTGCCTCTGGAATCATCGAACACAAGTTTACGTGGGACGGATTTGCTTTCACAGACGAAGGACAGATTCAACTGGGCGACGTGTTTGAAATAGGGTTGGTGCTTCTAGAGAGAGACGAGTTGAGTATCCACTATCCCACGGCGTACGACGTCGCCCGTGTGGAGCCTGAACCTGACTTTGTGATGAACCAAGAGCGAAGGCTCGCATGGATTGGCCCCAGGCTCTTCGCCACGGGAACGCCAGCTGTTGCCTTTGCTAAGGTTAGCAGCTTTCCGACCGATCAACATATCTACGCTTTGGTGCTCGGCACAGGCGTCGTAGGCATGAGCATTTCGGCTTTCTTGTTTCACAGATATAGACGAAAGAAGACGAAGGAGGACGAAGTGAAACGCCTCCCGCTGGAGCTCTTGGAAGCCGAGACCGACGAAGACAAAATAGTTAACATGCTCCGCACTCGCGGGGGTTACCTTCGGCAATCAATGATGGTCGAGGAGTTGGGGTTCTCAAAGTCTAGAACTAGCGAAGTTCTATCGAACATGGAGAACAAAGGGTTGATAAAAAGACACAAGAAAGGAAGAGAAAAACTCGTAGTCTTAATGAAACAGCCCGATGACGAATAGTCTACTGCTCTCTTTACAGTTTGCCCAGAGATCTAGCATTCCATCTTCAAAGCTCAAGGAGGAAGTCGTGCGCTCAAACAGACGCGCGCAGTCGTGTACGTGATTCTGAATCCGTATTGATAATTCGCAAGACTTAATCCAGTGCTCCGAGTTCCCAAACAACGAAAGATGATCCAAATGAAAGCCAAGACAATTGACCCTAGAATAATCGCCGTTTCGATTACTACTTTGATCATATTTGCCGCTCTCGTCTCGGGCACGACACCGAGAGCTAACGCGGCGTATTCGGCTGTAGCGAAACCCATGGAATTCTACCTGCACAATCTCGACACGCCTGTAGACGTAGCCGGCTTGCAGACCAAGTACGTGATGAACACCACGAGGGCATTCAAGTTTCTGACCCCGCAAGATGCCCATGCTAACAGTTTCTACAAACCGGTGGGCTTGCCATTGATAGTCGTTGACTTCTACCTGTATCCGAACCTCGCAAGTGCCGTGACGATAAGTGGCCAGTGGCAGGTTTTCCTCTGGATGAATGGTTCGGCATACAAGCCCGCGACTTTCTCACTTCGCTTCTGTGAAATCGCCGTAGGAGGAAGTGTGCTCTGGGATTCTGGAATGCTGATCCCTACTGTAACCAGCAGCGTCGGCGGCTACATCGATGTCCCGGTCTACAATTACAATCTGTCGGTCCCGCTATCGCGCAATTTTACAGTCGGAACGACTCTCCATTTGCAGGCAGAAGTGAACGCTGGCGCAGCCGCGGACACGCGAATATGGTATGATTCACCTTTCTACCCGAGCAAGGTCATTCTGCCGGCCCAAGACTATGCGCGTGCCAGCTCAGTCAAAACCTACGCCTACGACGGTTCAGAAATCTCGCTTTTCCATTACGACTGGACCGACAGCCAGCGCATAGTCACTGTTCGCGCCAACGTGACCGACCCCTTCGGAGGCTATGACATCTTCAAAGTCAACGTGACAATCTTCGACCCCGCAGGCAACGCGGTAATCAACGCCACCGACATGACCCGCATCTCGAACGGCCAATGGCTCGTCAACTACGCGCACCTCTATGAACTCAACTGGGACTACGCGACCAACGCCACGCTTGGCGACTACACGGTGGTCGTCACGGTGATCGACAACAACGGCTACTACCGCAGCATCGAGTCAGGCGCCTACGACCCCTTCGCCGAAGAAAGCACCCACACCTTCACGATCGGCATAATCGTGTACTACGACCCCGTTTTCCTCATCACAGACGACCTTAACGACCCCCTGCCCGACGCCCAAGTTCACATAACTTGGCCGAACAAGACCACTGACACGCTGCCACGATACACATCAGCCACAGGCTACCTCAACCTCACCCAAATCGCGGCAACCTCCACTATCGGCTTCACCATTCTCTGGAAAGACATCATCGTTCAACAAACAACCGTGCAGGTTGACTCGAACGGTCCCTACACCATCAAGACCCGCGTGTACCAGCTGACCGTTCACGTCACCGCCAACACTGGAGCACCGGTCGACGGCGCTTACGTCATCGTATACACCCACGCTGGCGTCGGATACGGACTGAGCATCACCGACACCGCTGGTCAAGCCGTCTTCAAACTACCCGCGGGCACCTATCGCATTGATGTCCACTACGTTGCAGGCTACTGGCTTACCCTAGTCAAAACCAACGCGTCAGACACAGTCCAAGTTACGGAATCGATGACCACGCCCATTCACCTCGCGGACTTCCCTCCTGCCATCTGGTCCACTCTCGGATTCCTGCTCCTCCTCGCCGTCGTAGTCCTCGTCGTCGCCGTGGCCGTTGCAGCCTACCTGCTCTCCCGCAGAAGACAGAAAACACAGTGACAGGTCCACGCCCCCTCTTCCTCTCTGAATGCACAGAGGACAGCCCATCCCAGTGCGATGGGCGCACCGGTGGGTGAATGGTGCTTGTGGTTGATGTTTGAGTGCTTTGGATGGGTGTTCAGAGTCAAGGCTCGTCATCGGCTCGTGAGAACATCACGCTTAAGTGGTGAAGCCGATGCCAAGTAGGTGTATCACGTGCGAATGAGTGTGACGAGTTTGGACAAAACGCCGTCAGAAAAAGCCCCCACGCCGGGGGAAGTGGCCACACTGGGCGGCGGCTGTTTCTGGTGTCTAGAAGCCGTGTTCAGCGAGGTGCAGGGCGTAATCAAGGTGGAGTCAGGGTATGCTGGGGGGCAACTTGCGAATCCCACCTATGCACAGGTGTCCACGGGAACGACCGGGCACGCCGAGGTGGTGCAAGTCACCTTCGACCCGACGGTCTTGTCTCTTCAGGAGCTGCTTGAGATTTTCTTCGCGATGCATGACCCCACCACGCTGAATCGTCAGGGGTCCGACGTTGGACCGCAGTACAGCTCGCTCATCCTCTACCACACGCGTGAGCAACGGACAACGGCGGAGCGGGTCATCAGGGAATTGACCGCTGCGAAGGCGTACGACGCAGCGATTGTGACACGGGTCGAGCCTTTTGAGGCGTTCTACAAGGCGGAGGATTACCATCAGGCCTACGCGAGGCACCATGCAAGCCAACCCTACTGCCGCCTCGTTATCGCACCGAAAATCGCCAAACTCCGCCAGAGATATCGGGGCAAACTCAAGACGTAGCGTCGTCCCTTCATGGGTTGTACTCCACTTGGCAGGCACTTTCGCTTTCCCTGCCTATGCCTACACTTGCCCGCACAACGCACACGCACGTGACGGTGCCCGCCTGCACGATTCCGGTCACAGGCGCCGGGTACGTGAATTTTTAAGTGGCTGGCGCCCTTCTGTATACTCGGCGTTTCCAATGACTAACGCGCTATATCTGGGCGACAGTTATCTCAGAGAATGTGACGCGACGGTCATTTCAGTCACAGAAGGAAAATTCGTCGTCCTAGACCAGACCATTTTCTACCCGAAAGGGGGAGGGCAACCCGGCGATACGGGAACAATCGCCAGAGGCGGTGATGTTTTCAACGTTGTCAACGTCGGCCGATTCGCGGGTGACGCCTCACACGAGATCGACCCTCCAGGACTGCGGGCACAGGACCGGGTCCACTGCGTGCTCAACTGGCCGCGCAGGTACCGACTCATGCAGAGCCACACGGCTGCCCACGTGTTTGCGTCGCTGCTCTGCCGGGACATGGGTGCGCTGATCACTGGAAACCAGCTTGCCGAAGACAAAATCCGATTCGACTTCAGCTTAGAAGACTACGACAGGGACATCTTGGAACACTACGTGGCGCAGACGAATCAGCTGCTGGGCAAAGACATTCCCGTGAAATGGTACGAGCTCCCGAGAGAACAGGCCATGGAAATTCCCGGCGTGATAAAGATGGCAGCAGCCTTTCCCCCTGACATTCCGACCCTGCGTATCGTAGAGATCACAGGGGTGGACAGACAAGCAGACGGGGGAACCCACGTTAGAAACCTCACAGAAGTGGGGCACATACGCGTCCTTAAGACCGAGAACAAAGGCAAGAACAACCGGCGTGTCTATTTCGCATTCGAGTAGACGCGCGCCGGTGACACTAGGCGTGTGTAACGCGCGCCGCAGCTCGAACAGAATTGGGCGGGCAATTGACCTGCGTCTCCTTATGACTCGGTTCTTCTAGTCACGGGCGCGCGTTGTTTGCTGCAGACGAATGCTATCTGTTGATGCTGCTCTGAGGGAGGAGATTCAGTGAAGTCTCCATATACCTTCTGCACCATGAAGCCGCATTCTTCCAATAGTTTCTCGATGTCTTCTCGGGCGGAAAGCTTCGCTTCACCATACTCATGAAATCGCTCTCGTAACGAGCCTCTCCTGTAGACGTCAAAAAACAAGTCCACTGAAACGACGTCTGTTTGAGGATTGATCCTAGAGAATCCCGTTCGGACAACCTCGTCTCCTGACTCAAGATCTCGTCGGTCAATCCACCACGAACTCGGTGATCGCCTCCCAGCTTGCGATATATCAAACGCCAATATTCCCCCGTTTCTGCAGGCTCTGGACACGCTTGCCAAGCACTTCCACTGGTCTTGCTCGGTCACACAATGCTCAAACGTTGAGGACGCCATGTAGACGAAAGGAAACGTCTCGTCTAGCTCGAATTCGCGCATGTCCGCCAGCAGCAGCCTAACTCGCTTTCTGACAGCCGGGCTCTCAGCTCTCAGCTTCTTCCGTGCCACGTTTAGCATGTACTGCGAATTGTCAAGCCCCCACACGGTGACATCGGCCTTGGCAAGTGCAATCGCAACGCGCCCGGTGCCCACGCCAAGTTCCAACGCTTTCGGCCCCTGCTGAATGGCCAATCGTCGATAGAAAGGGATGTCCGACTTGGAACCGAACAAGTCATAGTACTTCGATGCGGGTCCATAGTTCACCATAGTCTCATCCGCCACAACCCACAATTCAGGTTCACCCTTTCTAACACCCCGAGTATCAGCAGGACAAGATTGGCAACCAGGAGCACAGGCGTTCTAGGACGCATGGGTCTCCGCGACCGTAGCGGTCACATACGCCCAGCCGCCGAGCCAATATTCCAGGTGCTCACTTATGTACCGAATGTTGGCCTGCAAGCCTTCAGCCGTGAATTCAGCGACTGTCACATTCTCTGGCTTGAATCGGAACCCCCACTTATTGTCGTATCGTTCTACTATGCCGCCGACGAACCGCATACTCTGGTTCTGACAAAGCTGAGTGATCTCCAGCCAAACCTCGTCGCGGGCGGGCTCCACTGCCATTCGGTTTCCCTCCCGGTCCACAATCACCGCCCATCTCGCAGTCTCATGCTTCACGGCGGACATCAAGTCAGAATAACTCATCCACCCCAGGGCCCCCAATGTTACCGCAGCAAGAACGACAATAACGCCAATGCCATGGATCCGCTTCATACGCCGCCCTGCCTGGTCGATCGACCGCGCTTCTTCGTCGGCGCTTCCTGCGATCTCTTCTGCCTGAATTCGTTCAGGATGGGCAACATGGGTGTTCCCTTCCGCCACAGATCCTCGAACCGGTGGTGCAGTATTTGTGCTAGCGCGGGGATGCGCAACCACAGAGCCTCCAGTGTCGTGGAGCCCGTTTCTGCAGGAAAAACCAGGATGACGTCTCGATCGTCGAATACCATGAATCGAAGCGAAATCTCCTTGCGATCCAAATATCTGACCTGACTGCCGGCTTTGACGTAATGTTCATAGGTTTCCAGATCGTGGAGAGTCCACCGCTCCGTTATCTGCCTCACAACCCGCACGGACCTGCCTCTCTGGAGGGCGTCCTTCACGGCGTCAAGTACCTCTCTTTCAGGCGGAGTCGGCGAAGTCGAAGCGATCAGGATCTCGCGCTCGCAGTTCCGTATGGCCTCCGCGTATATCGACAGAAACGCCGTATCTCTCTGAGTGAACCATACTTTGCGCTCCTCTGATTTCAGATGCCGGGTCTTCTCATAGACCTGCGAAAGCTGGGTTGAAAGCAACTGAACGATTTTCCTCTTCTCCGCGAGCTGCCGCGAGGTTTCCTCCTCGATTTCTGTTAGAAGATTGCCTAGCGCCTCAGAGGGCTTGACGGCTGCATACACCGCAGGCTTTCCTGACTGCTCAACGAGCAGCCCTTTCTGCGCGAGGCTCCGAAGCACGTCATAGATTCTCGGTCGCGGTATATCGGCTCGCTGAGCTATATCGCTGGGAGACATTGGACCTTGCGTCAGTACGGACAGGAAAGCGCGTGACTCGTATGGGCTTAGCCCGAGGTCCTTGTTCAAGATTGCAGCCTGCTGTATTAAGCTCTCCATCGGTCTCACCTGCCAAGATAAGTGCTTGAACCAGCATATAAATCTTGTTACACTCTGATTGTGTAACAGAACGCAACGCTTATATGCCCGTTCGTCCCTGTTACTATTGTTACACTAGTAAGGTGTAACATAAGGGGGTGACGAATGTGAGAAGAATCGAGTCGAGAAGAAAGAGGTTTCTTGAGAGAGTCCTTATTGGCCCGGTGGCAGCCTCTGTCGCAAGAGTCTTCAGGCCCATCAATCACCCGACTCTCGGTGAACCAGGCCTACGCGGTTATTCGGAGAAGTCGGCTGACCGGTACGTGCACCATGGTGAGCAGACAAGAGTCAGACTTGAACTGTTGGGGATGGAACGGCACAAGGCTGAGGGGGTTGATCTTGCTCGTCGCTGCACTTGCCTGTAGCGCATGGCTCTGAGAAGGCGCTTGAATGATGGTGACGTCCGTTGACCATCGATCGTGTGCACGCATAGCGACTAGCTTCTGTGCGCGGGCCCAGCGATCATCGAGGTTTTTCTGCGGTCTTCTTCAGAATACGGTTCCAGCGAAGAGTTCCATGCAGGCTCGTGAACTCGGGGCAGCCCAGCAGGAGATTCTGGTACAGCGATCCGTGGTCAACGGCCTTCTCCAAATAGGTTAGAGCAGCCATCTCTTCTCCCAGTGCGGCGTGGGCGCGAGCCATGCGGAAGTAGTGGACGCCTAGCTCCTGCGGCAGCACCTCACGCAGCCATCCCGGCAGTTCTTCCGGGGGCGTCGCAAAGAACCGCTCGTGGCTGTCGAGGGCTTCCCGGTACCGCTCGGCCCGGTAGTGAGCCTCAGCCGTCTCCATCAGGTGATGGGCCTCATTCGCGCACGCATAGTACTGCACATACTTCCGCTCCAGCTGGAATCCCACATTCTCGGCAACCTTGATCGAGCCCAGGTTGTACTCATCGCAGTGCCACCCCACCTGGCGGAGACCGCTGGACAGCGCATAATCAACGGCTGCCGCAACGGTAACCGTCGCCAGTCCCCGCCGACGGTAGTCTTCGTGTGTGTGGACGCCGATCTCGCAGGCGCTGCCGCTCACGCAGTCAGCGACGCTCCAGCTCACGACTCGCCGACCGTGCAGCGCGCAGAAGCCGAAGCCTTTCTCCATAAAATCCGAGACCGACCCCCAATTCGTCATCATCCACTCGGTGACGTGCTGCGGAACCTCCATTTTGGGAGTATGCAGCAGCTCGGCATCTAAGCGACGGACCTGGAACCCCTCGGGAACACGGTCCCTCCACGTGTTCGATTGCAACTCCGTGCACACGTAGTGCCGCCGCGCCGTGACCAGCGGCACCCGTCCGTGGAAAACGGCCAGCATCTTATCTGTCCATGACTCCGGATGGAAACCGATGGCGACGTCGGTTTCATTCTTCCTTACAGTGTCGCCGGCGAAAAGTCGCTCAAAGACGAGCTTGTTCAGCGACGTGTTGAACGCCTCGTTGCTGTCATATCCGGCTAGATAGTATCCTTCAACTGTGCACATGAAAGCGCTTTTCGGACTCTTAACACGATCAACATAAACCTTGCCCGGGCTGGTGCCCTCGATGACTGCACGGGTAATCAGGTTCCACGCCAATTCCATGAACAGCGGTTGAACCTGCTCGTAGGCTCTCTTCGCTAGCTCGTGGATCATTCGTTCTCGCCGACCAAGGATACTGCGGCCAGTTATTTCAACTCTGCTGCCAAGCTCGCACAAAACATGGTCTCTAGGTAAGTTGGGCGGCGAGTATTTCTGACTAATGCGCATCGGGTTGACGGGCAGCTGCGGACAGACGCATTCTAGGGCGGTGCCCGATAGGGGGGTCTTATGCTTCGGCGGGCGGTGGCGCGGGTTTAAGAGTGCGGTTCCTTTTGCAGGAAAATCGTCTGCGTGGGGAACGGGATAGCGATGCCCTCTTTCTCGAAGCTGTCAAGGATTCTGAAGTGGATTTCCTGCTGGGCATCCATGAACTTGTCGTAATCAGATGTTTTCATGTAGTAGACTACTTCGAAGTTGAGACAGAAGTCAATGAATCCGATCAGGTGCGCCCGCGAAAACTCGGTGTGTTCGACGCCTTCGATGATTCCCTTTACGAGGGTGGGAACCTTCTTGAGTTTCTCCGTCGGGGTGTCCGCGGCCACGGTCAATTTGAAGACCACGCGTCGTTTCTTCAGCTTCTTGAAGTTTCGTATGCTGGTCGTGGTGAGCTCTCGGTTGGATATGACGAGCTCTTCGCCCTGCAAGAGCTGCAGGCGCGTGGATTTGACGCCGATTTTCCGCACGGTGCCGGAGTAGTTGCCCACCACGATAAAGTCTCCGACTTCGAACGGCCGGTCAAAGTAGATCGAGAAGGCGCTGAAGACGTCGCTCAACACGTTCTGTAAGGCCAGGGCGATGGCGATTCCCCCCACGCCTAGCCCGATGACTACGCCTGACAGGTCGATTCTGAAGGCGACCAGAATGGCCAGAAACGCGAAAACGTAGACGACGGCCTTACTGAGCTGCCTCAGCACGAAGAGCAGGTGCTCACTCATCCGTCCTTCGCGCTTGGCGCGCTGGGCAAACCATCCGACGAGGACGTTGATGACCCGGGTGATGGTGAAGGTGACGACGAGGATCTGCGCCACCGTGAACGCCGTGGCGATTATCTCAGCGTAGGCGGTGAGAACGGTGAGGGAATCTAACGCGTAGAACAGCCCGATGAGGACTGCAAAGACGAGCACGGGTGCGCGTATGTTCCGCAGGATTTCATCATCCAACTGTGTCGTCGTGTTCTTGGCCCAGCGAGAGAAATACCGGCTGAAAACCACGTACACCGCCCAGCCGATGACCACGATCGACACGAAGACGATGAAGGCCGCGGCGATCTCGCTCTCCAGCTGACCGACGTTGAACAGGTCACGGAGGAATTCTGCTAGACGGAGGGCGATCATGGTAATCGCTCTCTGGTTGGAACGGCGGTACTTTAACCTATCGAGCGGGTTCTACACTAAGGCATTCGGAGGCATGCCATCATTTGCTTCTCGGTTTCCCTGCGTGCTTCGACGCGTCCCACGAGTTCACCGTCCTGAGAAGGCCCGTCACGGAGACGGGCGCAACGCACGCGCAGCCCTTACAGACGCTTGTCTCGTCATTCGGCCTCAACTCTCCGCGGGATTTGAAGTGGCGGACGTTCAGTTTTCGGCTTCCAAAACCCCTTGTACCAACAAAGCGCTATGGCCGTCAGAAGGACCAACGCTGCCGCAAACCCGACAACCGAATGCTCATACGAAAACGTGCCGCTGCACAGGAAAGCCCCGATAACAACTCGAACCCCATGGAAAACAGCGTCATCGCAACAACCCACTCTCTTCGTCTGTTCTCGTACAGCCACGTCCAATAGTGCTTAGTAGTCCACGCCATTCGCTCGACGTCTGCTACCCAATCGTTCACGGACGCGTCATAGGCAATCCCACCCCACGCCAATTCGAAGGTGCGCGCGCATGGGCGTTGAAGGTTAGCCTCTTCACTGCTGTTCATTTGCTTTGGAAAACGTGCATGACTCTGAGGTAAAAATGCTTATATCAACTGCGTCATGAACAAAGGTGCACTTGGGATGTTACGATTTGCGCGTCTTGCTTGTCGAGCCGCCGAAAGACTTCTGGTTCGTATTGGGCGAGTACATTCCACCGCCGTTTGGTATCTTGACGTTGGCCGCCTATCTCGAAGCCAACAGCCAAGAGGTCGAGATCGAAGTCGTTGACTGCCAAGCGGAGCAGATCAGCTGGGAAAGCCTCGAACGCCGAATGGAGTCCTTTCAACCTGACCTCGTAGCTCCCAGCGGGCTCGGCACCTGCAACGCATCCAACGTCCTACACACGGTGAATCTGGCAAAACAGGTCAACCCGTCAATCAAGACGGTTGTGGGCGGTCAACACTTCACAGCACTGGCTGATGAGACCCTCAATGCGCAGGAGAACGTTGACTTCATTGTCCGCGGCGAAGGGGAACAGACGCTGGCAGCGTTGGTGCGTGTTCTTCAGAAACACACGCCGCTTGACTCTGTTGATGGACTTTCCGTCAAACATCACGGTCAAGTGGTGCACAACCCCGATCGTCCACTGCTCCCGGATCTGAACGCTCTCCCAATGCCCGCATATCATCTTGTAAAGCAACATATGCGGAAATACTACTTCGCGTTGATGGCCACCAAGAACACCCCGTTTGCTATTGTTGAAGGATCACGCGGCTGCGTCCACAACTGCACTTACTGCTCGCAGTGGAAATTCTGGGAAAACACGCAACGGAGCAAATCTCCACAGCGTATCGCCGACGAACTTGAGCGCCTCTACACGGCGTATGGGACCCGATTCTTCTGGCTGACCGACGATAACACCGGCCTTGGCGCCCGAATGGATGCGCTCTGCGACGAAATCATCCGACGAAAAATCGGCGATGACATCACGTGGTTCATACAAGCACGATGCGATGACGTCGTGCGCTCGAAAGAGGTCGTGCCGCGCATGCGAAAAGCTGGCAACGTGTGGATGCTCGTGGGCTATGAAGGACCCGACGCGAAGACGCTTGAAACGTTTCGGAGAAGAGGAAGCACCCCGTCAGCGGCCAAAGAATCCGTGGCGCTGCTGAAAAACAACGACATCTTCGTTCAAGGAACATTCATCATCGGACAGCGTGACGACTCGCACGAGTCCATCAAACACCTCCTGGAATATGCCGACTGGCTGGATCCCGACATCGCCACCTTCATGACACTGACGCCTTTTCCCGGCACCGACGTGTACGAAACAGCCAAAGCACAGGGCCTGATCGAGGACTATGACTGGAGCCACTATGACATGATTCACGCGATCATGCCCACCAACCATCTCACCAGAGCGGAGCTGCAGAAAGAACTCTACGACTGCTACCGGACCTATTTCGGAGCCTGGAACCGAATCTACGGAAAGATGTTCGCCGGTAACCCCATAACGAGGCAGACCTACCAGTATCTGGCCCGAAAGGCGATACTGACCAACCTAAGAAGCCTGTTCTAAAATGATAACAAAGGGACACTGAACCAATGCCGACACAAGACGACGCCGCAAATGCCAAGTATCCAAGAATCCGAGTCAAGCACCTCCTCGTCTACTCCTCCATTTTCATCGCTGTACCCATCCTCACCTTCCTCATCGGCAGGGCGCTAGACAGCATATTTCGACTTCCCAGTTTTCCCCCGTTCCCCATAAACATCCTCCTCGGATCCGCCATCTTCTTTCCAGGATTAGCTGTGGGAATAAAAGCGACACGAACACTCTTCCGAAAGGGCAAGGGCCTGCCTTGGGGGGAACTCAACGAACGGTCACAGACCAAGAAACTCGTGACACACGGAATCTACGCCTACACACGGAACCCCATGGTTCTCGGCTACTCTCTCCTCCCCTGCGGCATGGGCATCATGTTCCAGTCACCCAGCATGACCCTGCTCATCACCGCAATCGTGCTGGTGGCATCCGCGTGGGTTGCCAAGACGCGAGAAGAGCCAAGCCTCGAGAAACGATTCGGCGAAACGTACCTGGACTACAAGCGCCGCACGCCCTTTCTGATTCCACACCCGAGGTCGCTGCGTCTGGACCTTACCCGTCGGCTGTTGACGACGACACTTGACGGAAACGTTAACAAAGCGATACGTGTCCGCAGGGTTCAACTCGTCTTCTACTCGCTATCTCTGCTGGCACTTTCTCTCCTCGCGGTCCTCGCCTTGACGGCGCAGCCCGTCGGCGTTCTCGTGCAAAAATGGACCATCGGCGCCGCTTTCGGCGCCATCTGCATCCTCGGCATCGTAGCCGGTGTTTCACCTGCACGCTGCAACCAGCTCTTCCTGCACGTGCCGACGACGGCGAACAGACACAGAGAAGAGAGCCCACCCCGAGGGAAAACCCGTCCCTCCTTCATTGGACATCATCCAGACTGCGGAAGCTACTCGTCACATGTCCTGTGCATCGGGGACCGTGTCTGCTGCGCAGGGTGCATCGGCTTGGTGGTAGGAGCCTCAATCGCCTTAATCGGGACAGGCGCCTACGTCTTGCTGCCCAGCGTGCCTTCGCCGCTGGTGCTTGGGCTATTCTGGTCCGGACTGGTCGGAGTCACCTTAGGTCTGTTCCAGTATGAGCTATTCATGAACAAGGCCTCAATCCACTTCTCTCTCAACGTAGTCTTCGTTGTAGGCGCCTTCCTTCTCTTCATAGGCAGCACTGAGATGAACGGCAGCCTCTCAACCAGCGTGTACTTCCTCCTCGTGGTTCTATTCCTGATCATGGTCAGAACGACGCTGTCGCGGCTCGAGCACGAGAGAATATGCACTGTCTGCAAATCCGAAAGCTGCAGCATGAAATAGGCGAAAGTGCAGCGTAACTATCTTCGTCTGCTCATACCGTAAATCGCGCCTGCGACGATCAAGGCTCCGATGAGGACGAGAATGAGCGGTCCAATGTAGGGTGCAAGGTTTTGGCCGGTGAGCTGGGCTAGGCCCAAGATGACGAGGAAGATGCCGACTATGATGCCGACGATCACTCCGCCGTGTGGCAAACCGAAGCAGGCTTTCTCCGGTTCTCCAGGTCCAAAGCAGTCGTCACGTTTCGTCGCCCGCGCGCCGTAGAGGGTTGAACCACAACTGACACAGAATTTCGCATTGTCCCTGTTGGCAACACCACATTTCGGACAGTTGACCAGAGCCGGCCACCTTCGATGACTAGTTCCCTCACCTCGCCTTAAAAGCTTTAAGCTCGCCCACGTTTGTCAACTTCACATGGCTCAGGGCGGCAATGGAGGTGAATCCAGTGAAAGATGACAAATTCATCCTGTACGTCCAGACGAGTGACGATCCGGAACGGCAATACTCGCCGCTGGTTCTGGCTCAGACTGCGAAGGCTATGGGTCTGAACCCCCGAGTGTACTATCTAGGTCAAGCGCTCAGAATTCTACTTCCAGGCGCCGCGGAGAAGATCAAACTGGGAACGTTCCCAACGGTTGCTGAGATGCTTCAGAAAACCATGCAAGCAGGCATCGAGATCGACGTGTGCGAAGGCTCAAAGCGGATGCTTGGGTATGAACAGGTGAACCTAATCAACGGGGTCAACATCGTGGGCGCTGCGACGCTGAACGACTTGGCTCTCGACGCGGCTGCGACCATGTGGTTCTAGGGACGACCTCGCCAAGGAGGTGAATGCGAAATGACTAGGAAAGGTGAAACATATCTCTGTGAGATCTGCGGAAACAAAGTCCAGGTCCTCGAGGAAGGTGTTGGGACTCTGGTCTGTTGTGGACAAGACATGACCTTGATCCGATGAGGATGTGGTGCACGGACGCGTCCGCAGGAGATGCCAACTGCCCCGCGCGCACCATCTTCTTTATTCTGAGTAGTTATTAGCGTTTCATAAAACAGAAGAGGGATTTTGACTCAACCTAAATCACACGCATCACCCAGTGGTGAATAGCATTGACAGTGACCACCGTCGCCAAAGCAGAAGAGCTGGGAATGACCAAGGAAGAAACGATGAAAGAACGAATCGAGGAAAGAGAGCTCCTGGTGCACAAAATCGTGGTCGACCTGAAGACTGCAGAAAGAATCGTCGAGGAAGACAAGACCCGATTCTTCACCACGCTGGGCTTCTTCAAGCCGAGGCATGAGGAGATCGAGGTCGAGTCAATTCAACTTTTCTACGAGCCTTTCATAGTCGCCAAGGCGAACTACTTTCTTGACTACTATCAGAATCGGACTTACACCATCAGAACCGACGATAACGTAAGCGAAGTCGTCGCGTTGGGACAGACCTTCAAGCCTGAAGCGTTGAAAGGAGGAATCTGCAAACGGCCTTCCAAAGCAATTGCCATAGACGCTCAAGAACGCATAATTCATCGCGCTGCGACGCACATGGCTTTAAACCGAAGAGGACGAGAAGTCGATCCAGCGAGATTACCGTCTGGTCCAACCGAGCCAGAACCCAAGGAAACACTAGAACAAGACAGCGACAAAGTGAGAGACCTGGAGATTTCCTCTGACCTCATCGTGGACAAGATACGAAAGAGAACCGCAAAAAGGCCTCCGTACGTGGGCAGGGTCAAAGAAGAAACATTCGAAGTGACAGACTACGTCCTAGTGTGTACGCCGATCTATGAAGCCCGCTGTCGACGACTGAAGACAGGAGAGATCAGAATCCTGCCGATCAGCGGCGTCACGGGCAAAACGCTTCGGTTGTAAAGCGCCCGCCGACGATAGAACAACCGAGGGCCAGACCGAGTCCAAGGCTCTCACATGCCAACGAGCTGGGCTTCAATACCGCCCAGGTGCATCTGCTTTCCGCCCCTTTCCGGAAGATTCACGCAGATATGTGCGCTTGCACAGACGGGGAGCGTTGAATGGTGCGCGCTCCATGTGTCGAGCTTGGGTCGCGATGTGATGGATTAAGCGAGCGCTTGTTCGAGGTCTAGTTCGGAGAAATCGTCGATTATAATGTCCGCTTTTGACAAGTCCTGAGTGCTGTTCCATGGGTTACGGTATCCGATGCATTTCATGCCTGCGCTTTTTGCCGCGTCAACCCCTAACGGGGCATCTTCGATAACTAAACACTGGTGCGGGCTTAGGCCCAGTTTCGCTGCTACCTTGAGGAATACTTCTGGGTGAGGTTTGCTGTGCTCAACGTCGTCTGCGGTCACGATGCTGTCAAACAGGCGGGTTATGTTCAGCTTCTTCAAGACGTAGTCGACTAGATTCCTCGGGGAACTGGAGCCGACTGCGAGTCGGATTCCTCGTCGTTTCAGTTCTTGCATGAGGCTTAGCACTCCTTTTGTTGGCGCTGCGTCTTGCTTCAAGAGTTTGAACAGGATTTTCTCTTTTTGGAGACTGATTTCGTCCAGGGTGGTGTTGAGCTTGTATTTCGCGAGAAGGTCGGTGAACATGACTTTGGCCGTGGTCCCCTTGTACTGGTAAAGCTCCTCGGCCGAAATTGTGAGGCCATACTTCAGAAATGTTTGCTTTTCGGCTTCTACATGTGCGCTCTCGCTTTCGGCGATTACGCCGTCTAGGTCAAAGATGACCGCCTTTATCATTTGCCAGCCCGTTCTTTCTGGGTCTCTGGTTTCGGAGGCGTCTGCTCAAACATGAACACGGCGCTTCGCAGAAGTCTTCGGATAGGCAGGTGCTGGGGACAGAGCTCTTCACATTTTCCACATTTGGCGCAGCGTTTCGCTTGGCTTTCCGGGGGGATTCGGTTCCAATACTCGGTTTTTACGTCGTTTGACCTGTTCTTCACGTAGAACTCGTTGATGAGGGCGAAAATGGTGGGGATGTCGACGCCTTCGGGGCAGGGTTGGCAATAGTTGCAGCCGCTGCAATCGATGAATCCGAGCTTCGTGTATTCCTGTGCGACTCGGCTGACGAAGTCGGTTTCCTTCTTGGTGAGCGTGTTCGGGCCTGATCGGTCCGCCGTCTGGACGTTTTCCTGTACTTGCTGGAGGGTGCTCATGCCGCTGAGGGCGACGGCGACTTCTGGCTGATTCCACACCCACAGGAGTGCCCACTCTGCTTGGGTCCTTTTGAGCTCGGCGTTCTCGAAGAGGGTCCGGATCGGCTGTGCCGGCCTCAGGGCAAGTCGTCCGCCGGCGACGGGCTCCATCACCACCACGGCCAGTCCCTTTGACGCGGCGTACTTGAGCCCTCTTCGTCCAGCCTGATAGTCTTTGTCCGCGTAGTTGTACTGAATCTGACACAGCGTCCACCCGTCGTAGCTGTCGACGATGTCCTTGAACACCGCGTAATCATCGTGGAAACTGAAGCCCAGGTGTTTGAACTTGCCATCACGGATTTTTTGTTCGGCCCAGCGGGTCACCTCGAGCGCTTTGAGTTTGTGCCATCGGTCCTTGTCGAGTCCGTGCAACAGGTAGAAGTCAATGTACGTACCCAGCCTAGTTAACTGCTCCTCCAAGTATTTGTCCATGTCTTGTTGGCTGTTGATGAGCCAGCTCGGCATTTTTGTGGCCACTTTTACGGTTTTGCGGTAGCCCTCTTGGAGCACGTTGCCCACCAAGGCTTCGCTTTTTCCTTGGTGGTACGGGTAGGCGGTGTCAACGTAGTTGACTCCGTGATCGAAGGCATACTTCAACATTCTGATTGCTTCAGGCTCATCGATGTTCCCGAAATCGTCACCTATTATGGGCAGTCTCATCGCTCCGAAGCCCAAGGCGGAGACTTGCCAGTCCAGCGTTCCGAAGTGTCGGTATTTCATAGACGACGGGATTCACCAGAATGCGCTCTTCCTTTTAGACGTTGCGCGTGTTGGATGCAAATGGAGCCCACTCAACCACCCGTCGCCAAGGGCTCGCAAGCCATCGATAACGATCACCCTCCGTTAGATGCCGCACACCACGGAGGGCTCGCATGGACGGCGCGGGTTTGGCACAACTAGCATAGGTAAACTAAAGAGCAAGGTCGAGAAACGTGTTAACCACTGGGATGAGTAATGGCAGTTCCGCCGTTCGTGAAGAAGGTCGTAGGGACATGTCTGCGAATCGGGAAGGACGACCGAGTCACAGTATTTTCTTGGCGTCACACGATTGAGTTGGCCGAAGCTTTTGCGATCGAATGCAGGAGAAAGGGGGCACATGTGATTGTTGAGATGACATCGGACGATATGTTCTACGATTCTGTCACGAGTCTTCCCGTGGACTTTGTGGAGGTTCCTAACCCGCTTAGCCTCGCCCTCGCCGATATCGCGACAGCAAACATCTTCTTCTCCGGTCCGGAGAACCCTGAGAGGATGAAAGGAATATCAGCGGAGAAGTGGGTGGCTATGGCGAGAGCCGACAGGCCGTACTACGAGAGAATCGTGAAGAGGAAGGTGCGCACGACTGAGCTGGCGTTGGGGCACGTCACCCCCCAAAGAGCCCTAACCTATGGCTTCGACTACAAGGCTTGGGACAGGAACGTTCGGGAAGCCACCGATTTAGAATATGAAACCATCCGGCACCTCGGCCAGAAGCTGGCAAAAATCCTCGAGACGGCTCGAGAAGTCGAGATAACCAACCCTGATGGAACCGAGCTCTTTTTCTCGTTGGAAGGCAGAAAAGCCCACGTGAAGGACGGCATAATCGACGACGAAGACGTGGAAATGGGTGCGATTTTCTCGAACCTCCCTGACGGCTCTGTGCTGGTAGCGCCCACTGAGAACAGCGCACAGGGCATTCTCAAATCCAACACTCATTTCCCACAGGTCGGGTTAATAGTCGAGGGTCTCTCATTGAGCTTTGATAACGGAAGACTCAACTCGTTCTCAGGGGGCAAGAACAGCGAAGCGGTGCGACGTATGTACGAAAAGGCCACAGGGGACAAAGACCGAATCGGATGGCTTGAGTTCGGACTGAATCCAAAAGCCAGCCTAGGCTTCACCTACGATCGCATAGTACTCGGGACGGTGACAGTAGGAATAGGCATCAACAGGGAGCTGGGAGGCAGAAACGAGAGCGATTGGGGGTTCCCGGTGGTTCTTGAGAACTCCACCGTGAAGCTTGACCGCAAGCCAATCCTTAAGCAAGGAAAGCTGTGCATCTCTTAGGAGCTTAGCGATTGCAGATATCCGTGAACTCCTCACAAGCGCGCGGTGCAATATGATGGCCGGAAACCCCCTCAACCGCCAAGATTCAGGGGAGACGATAGATTCGCTGCTCAAGAAGGTTGCTGCGCTTGAAGACTTGGTGCTGATGGGCAGCAAAGTCTACGTCAAGGAACGCGCAGCCCACGTTCCCGCTGCCCTACTTCAAGGAAGACTTGCAGTTAAGAGGCCCGAGGTCTTGGCTGGGGAGACCTTCACGCTGGAACTTGAAATAGCGAATTTCGGACAAGTGCCCGCGACCCTTGACGGGATTGAGGAGATTCTTCCCTGCGGTGGAATGGAGCTGGTCAGCCCACCAGAAGGATGCGATCTGGACTGCTGCTATCTTGATTTGCATGGAAAAGCTATCAACCCGTCGACAAGCGAACGAATGTACCTCCAAGTGAGAGCCCTGGAGAAGGGCATTTACGCAATAGCGCCGAGAATCGTGTACACAAACGGCAAGGGTGCCCCCAAAACCATCAGCCTCACGCCCATCACTGTCGAGGTCAAAGAAGTGGTCCTGGCTGACCGTGTAAGCAGCGGCTTCAAGGACCTCGATATTCTACTCTTAGGCGGCATTCCTCAAAAATACGCGGTTGTGCTAATGTCGATTGCGTGCGATGAAACCAAGCTGCTCATCAACCGGTTCGTCGAAAAAGGAGTCAAAGACGGCGAAGTCACTGTCCTCCTCGCAGTTGAGGGCGCTCGATGGGAAAAACTGGCCGCTGAACACCCCAACTTCACCCTGTTCTTATGCAATCCTCAGGCAAAAATCGCAGCCAAGCCACTTCCGAACGTGGTCAAAATACGGGGCGTGGAAAACCTCACTGA
>CAYNAW010000024.1:0-22372 GCA_964395545.1 uncultured Candidatus Bathyarchaeia archaeon
TCATCTTCCAACACGTTTGTCAAGGCATCGGCTAACGTGTCTATTTTGCCACTTTCGACCAGCAGGCCCGTTTTCCCATCTTTGACCGAGTCCCGTAAGCCAGCTACATCATAAGCCACGCTTGGAACACCGAAGGCGTTCGCTTCGATCACGTTCAGACCAAACCCTTCGCGAACACTTGGGTTAACCAAAACCCAAACCTTCTTGAGAAGTTCACGCCTTTCAACGTTACCCACGTTGCCGAAAAATCGAACACCATGCACGTTCAACCGTTCTAACGCCTCCCTGAGGTAGCCGTCTCCCAGAACCCAAAGTTCGCCGTCTGGGAAACGCTTCTTGATGATCTCGAAAGCACGGATGGCATGGTCGGGTCTCTTCGCCTTCTTCAGCCTTCCGACATAAGCGATTATTGGATGACCCGTTTTCTCTGGAACGTCTTCCAGAGGTTCAACATTAATCCCTTCAGGGACGACGTGAACGTTCTTGAACCCCAGTTCCTGCAGGTCTAGCTTGGAACTCTCCGAAACTGTAACTGTGGGAACTGTGACGTAGTTTCGCAGCCATCTCTTCTCCAGATAGTGGAAGCCCACGTGGCTTATGGGAAACGGTGTCTCGTAGAACCAGTATTCTCTTGCCAATTGATGAATGAGGGCAACAACTTTCGCTCCGCCGTGCACGAATTTCGGGGTGAAGAAAGGTCTGGTGTTGATCTCATCGATCACAACGTCGTAGTCTTCATTGGCAAAACGACTTTTATACAGTTTTTTCGCTTGGCGATAGACTGAGTACTTGCCTCCCGACCGTATGAGTCTAATGCCGTCTAAAGTCTCTTCATTTCTGCATCCATCAAACTGGGACGTGAACAGAGTGACCTCATTACCAGCTTCCACCCATCTCCTTGCATTCTCGTATGTGAAGACCTCGGCTCCACCCATCTCTGGATTTAGCCAGCAGCGCCAGTTGAGAAGCAGAATCTTCAATTCTCGCCACAATGAACCCGTAATAGCATTAGAGCCTATAAAATTTGGCAATCCTCAGCCTATACGTGATGCCGAGCAGGTCGACTAACATCTGCCACACCTCGCGCAGGCTCACCATCTTCTTCACTTTTGCCTTAACAGGCAGCTCCTTGATCCTCAAGCCGTAGAGCTTCGCGAGGACCAGAAGTTCCACGTCAAAAGCAAACCGCTTCACCGTTAGGTGTGTAAATATCCGTTCCAGCGAATCTCTCCGAACTGCCTTCAGCCCGGTTTGCGTGTCTTTGAACTGGATCCCAGTGAGTAGTCGCGCCAGCAAGTTGAACCCGTGGCTGAGAACTCTTCGCGCCGGAGACATTTCGATCTGTGAGCACGGATGCCATTTGGAACTTATGACTACGTCTGCATGCTCCAAAGCCTCGACGAAAGGAGAGATCTGCTCTGGCTCAACGTCCAAGTCAGCGTCAACGAAAACGATGTAGTCGCTTCGAGCGTTCGTGAAGCCCGTCTTGACAGCGTGGCCTTTTCCCGAGTTCTTCTTATAGCTGACTATTCTGACGTGGCCGTTTTTGCTGGCATACTTGAACGCCTTCCTCGACGTGTTGTCTAAGCTCCCATCGTCCACCACGATGACTTCGTATCTGAAGCCGGCCTTCTGGATAACGTTGTCCACTCTTTCCAGATTGCTCGCTATATTTTCTCCCTCGTTGTAAGCGGGCATAACCACTGAAAGCTCTGGCTTGTTAACCATTCTTCTGGTTTCCTTCAGTCTTTCTCATCCGTACAAGAGAAGTGATTTGTAGAATGAGGGCGACGCATAATATAAAGTAGGCGCCCAACGCAAAAGTGTTCGCAAGTTCCACGCTGCCGTAGATCAGCAAGCCGGCAGACGTGAACAAGAGACCACTAAAAACGAGGAAGAGGGAGACTTCCGCGTTTTCCTCGAAGCGCTTCTGAAGCCAACCCCGAGGAAAAGAAGCCTTGAACTCGAGGCGTTTCTTGAGCGGCGACGCTAGCATCTATCTTCCCGTGCCGTATGAACTTCGTATATTCCATGTTCTACGTCGCTATCGATATAAAAGACTTTTTCAAATAGTACGTGCATTCACAGCCTCTTTTGGGAGGAATCTTTGTTTTCACTAACAGAAAGCGGCTTGGAGGGGAAAACTGATACAGTGAGGGTTCTAGGATCGCGTGGTTGGGATTAACCCTCAAGGGTGCATGGTCAAGAATTCGGTGATTTGGATATAGATTTATAAGCGTTGAATACGGAAATGGTCTCCTATCAGAAACATCCTATAGGGTAGATGGCGTGAAAGTGGAGAAACATCTGCGCTCAATGAGAGAAGTGGAGAACATTCGGCATGCTAGTTCGGTGGGTGACAAACGGGCGAAGCATCAGACTCTCGGCATCATTCTTCCCACCTACTGTGAAGTTGGAAACATCGAAAGCCTGGTCCGCGAAATCAAGAGCATAAGGCAAGATACGTTACTTTTGGTGATAGACGATTCGAGTCCAGACGGGACAGGCGATGCTGTAAGAAAGTTGCAGGCAGAGTACGATAACATTTTGCTCATGGAGCGACCTGCAAAGCTTGGTCTCGGAACAGCTATCACAGACGGGTTCAGAACAGTGTTGTCTCTGGATAATCCGCCTGAATACCTCATCACGATGGATGCTGACTATTCTCATAATCCTCAGACGATACCGCAACTCTTGGCTACAGCGGAGAAAGGCTATGATTTGGTTATCGGGAGCAGATATTCCAAAGGCAGCAGAATCGTCGGATGGCACATCCTGCGGCGGATAATTAGCCGAGTAGCCAACGTTGTGGCGTCGACGATGCTGGGAATGAGGATACGCGATTGCACGAGCGGCTTCAGGTGTTATTCGAAGGAATACGTAAGAAGCGTGATCGGTTGTCTCCACAGCCAGACATATGAAATTCAGATAGAGACGGTGAAACAGGCGTGGATGAGAGGCTTCGCCTTGACCGAGGTGCCGATAAAGTTTGAGAACCGGAAGAAAGGCAAGTCGAAGCTTACCATGGCAGAGTTCCAAGGATTTCTCTCATACATCGTTAAGACGAAGCTGCCATTCGGAACATGGTCCTTGGAGAAGAGCTGAAACTCAGAATATCTCTAAGAGTGGGCAGCTCGGCCTTCGCGGTTGCTGTAGACGTTTCGCACACCCTTCTCAAGCAGACTGCTCAACCTTCTTCCGCATGATTCCCAAGTGTAGGCTCCTGCATGGTGGAGCGCTTTCTCCCCCATTTGCCTTCTCAATTTATCATCGTCAACCAGAACCTCCAATCGTTCTCGGAATTCTTCAACAGTCTCCGCCAGAAAGCCTGTTTCGCCATTGATTAGAACCTCCGAGTGTGCTCCCACGTTGAAAGCCACGGCGGGTTTCCCGTTGGCCTGCGCTGCGACAAGGGGGATGTTGAAGCCTTCCCACGAGGAGGCTGAGCAGTACACGTCGCATGACGCGAGGCATTCTGCCAGAAGCTCGGTGGACACATTCGTCAGTGCTCGAATCGAGCTTGACCCGCTGAACGCTGTGCCAGAGTTTCGTCCGACGAGTAGAAGAGCCACGTCTTTTCTTCTGGATTTTATGCCGTTGAAGATGTTAACCATGGTGTTCATGCCTTTGTAAGGTGTGGCAAAGCGTCCGATAGATAGCAGGATTTTCTTGTGATGTAAGCCTAGTTTTTCTCCGATTCTGTCTCGCTCGGTTCCGAGGCTTCGCGGGGTTAAGTGGTCAGCTCCGTGATAGGTCACGATGGCTTTTCTCTGCAGATTCTTTGGGAGCAGCGTCCATGTGTACTTGCTGTTCGTCAGGATGTAGTCGGCGAATTGGAACGATGAGTGCCAAAAGAGTCGCTGCCGCATTGCTTCGGCTCTTCGGGTAAAAGAGCTTAGAACATTCGGGGGTGGAATGCCGAAATAGTACATCATGACCGGTCGTTCATAAACAAGCTTTGCCAAGGCGCCGATGACATGCATGGGATCAAAGGTTATCACGACATCCGAGTCTTTGAGCAACCTAATGATGGGGGTTAGTCGTACGTCTGTGAGGAAGTTGGATTGCCAATACGCTCCAACCAGCGGCAGCCGGAAGGGCCTAAGAGGTATCAAGTCGTATTCGTTTGGAGAAAGCTCGGTCTGCCCAGTTATCAGCGTGACGGCGTGGCCGAGTTTGACCATTTCTTTTGAGAGGAGGTCTGCCACTTCGCTGATTCCATAACCGACGAGCATACTCTGGGTTACCATCGCAATTTTCATTTCAACTGCTCCGTTGTTCGCAACACTCTACCCGCCGGTATAGCTCGTCTGGGTAAACTCGATTTGTTCGATGTAGATGTCGGTCAGCCCGGTGTTGTCGGTGATGATGAACCGGACCTCCTTCAACTGGCTTGTAACTGAGAAAGGCAGCGTCAAGCTCTGATAGTTACGGTCGCTGAAGTGCTCCCCGTAGATTTCCCGTGACGCTATGCTGTCTTCGCCTTGCTTAACCTTCATGGTGAACAACGCGCCGGTAGCCTCTCCGCCGATTCTGACGTCGAGCGTCACGTTGTACGTGCCTCTGGGAAAAGACTGCTCGAATAATACAGCGTCAGTGTACCACAAATGTATGTAGGGCTTAGGCTCGTAAACCAAGACCAGCGGTTTGTAACGTTCAATCGGACCGGTATAGTTAAGCTTGTAGAGGAGTACTCCGTCGACGAAGGCGTAAGGTCGGTAACCTCCTGTCTTCTCGAGTTCAGCCAACGCCACCATGCTGACTTTTCGATGGGGGTCGATCCGGAGGTCGGGGTTTATGTCTATCAAGACGTATTCTACTTGCTTGTCGAACAAGGCTTCAACATATTGGCGGTATCTTGCCTCTTCGAAGGCTTCGAAGCGTGGTGGAATTACGTACGCGTGTGTCCTGTCTGAGAGGTGGGGGAAGATGTCGAATTGGGTTAAGACGCTGGAGGTGGAGGGGATAAGGCTTAAGACTTCGTAGACAGTGTGGTCGTGGCTGGAAACCATAGATAGACTCACTCCCACACTGAAGGACTGGAGTGTCAGGCTGATACCCAGTATGAGGAGGAGACTGGAGATTAGAAGTTTCTTCATTATGCCTGAGACCCGCTTGCCTGTTATGTTAGCCGAAGCGAGAAAGTTTCGGTATCCGTAGACTGCGGCGACTGCGATGAAGGGAGTTATGAAGGCGGAATAATGGTAGCCTATCGTGAAGTAGGGGGGGTAGTTGGAAAGAAAACTTGGAACAAGCCAGACGAGCGTTGGTATAAAAGAGGCTAAGGCAAGCATCGGCAGGAATGCGAAGGACCCAATTAGGGTGATGAAGTAGAGGAGTTTGGAGGCAAAGCCGTATTCCAACGCTCCTAGGTAGTCTAACTTAGCGAGGGATCCAAGGGTTGACGGGTCTAGAGGGTTGCCGCCGAGCACGGTCCAAGGCGAACCCTCGACAAACCCGGACGACGCCGTCACTCCGAAGAGTATGGTAGCGGTGTTGGCGAAGACGAACCAGAGGGCAGCAAAGATCAGCGTGGCGATGGGGACCAAAGCTTGCTTATCGTCGAAAGCTCTTCTCCTAAGAGAGTCGACTATTCGTCGCCTTTTTGACCAGGCTTCAACCAGCCCAAACGTTAGAAAGGGCATGGACGCAAACTCCTTCGTAAAGAAGGCAAAGGTCAGGAACAAGAAGTATTTGCCCCAGCTTTGTCGCGAGAAGAAGTACAGCGCGGACAGAGCCAAGGGAATGAAGAAGGCATCGGGGTGAAAGTCGAAGGCGTTCACGCTGAAAACATGCGGGTTAACCAGATAGAGCAGGGAGAACATGAGCGCTACGGACTTGGTCTTTATCAAGTCTCTGGCCAAGAAGAAGACAGGGTATGCCCCTAATGCTAAGGCGATGGTTTGGACGATGAGCAGCGTTTCGGGTCGCGGGATGAACGCATAGAATGGTAGTAGGAACACCAGAATCGGGCTGAAATGGACACTGAACAGGTTTCCGCCGGGAGTTGCGTAGAGTTCTGCGGTGTAGTAGAAGAAGCGTCCTTCGCGTACCGTGCTGTAGAACGCTTGGTTGAAGATGCCTAAGTCCCAAGCAGAAGACAGAAAAGCGTAGTGACGCGAAAGAGCGATGAGACTGACGATTACGATGTAGGTGACGACCATTCCGTGGAGGGCCAGGTGCCTCCGAAGGTGAGCAAGGAAGACTGCTTTCAGCCGCGTTAAACGCTCTGGACGCTGCACCCTTCATTCATCCCTCTGTGTAAGCCTGGAGAATGGGATGACGGATTCTCTTCAACCCGAGGAGCAGTTCAAAACTCCCTTTCGACATCAAGCGCCGAATTTCATCGTCAGGTACACTCCTGGAAGACTGAACCCGCACTCTTTTTCCCCACGTTTTTCCAAGGTGCCTCATGTTCCACCATACAGCCTTCAGGATAATGAACTTGTCGCTGTCCTTCGCGTTCTTAAGCGCCCAGAAAGTTTTCAGCAGCTTGATGGCGACGTATCCGGGCATTATCTTGAAAAGAGTGCTCAAGCTGTAGTTTTTCAGAAGGTTGGAGAGCCAGTGTCTCTCGAGGGAGGAAAACACCGGGCCTCCGGAGCCGAGCCAGCGATGGTAAACTTTCGAGTCCGGCACATAGAGGATTTTGTAGCCTTTCAGCCTTGCTCTCCAACACCAATCCAAGTCTTCGCCGTACATGAAGTAGCGTTCGTCGAAGGCACCGACGTCTTGCCAAGCTTTCCTGCTTATGAGGAGGGCGGCCCCGTTTCCGTAGAACGTCTCTTCCGACTGGTCATACTGGCCCACGTCAATCTCGCTGTTGCCCCGATTCCATCCCGCACCGTAGAAGTCGCAGTTCCCCCCGGCAGCGTTTATCCTCCTTCGGTCGTGGAAGAACAGCATTTTAGGCGTTAACGCGGCGATTTTTTCGCCCTTGACACGTGAGACCAGGGCGTGCAGCCAAGTTGGGTCTACGGACACGTCGTTGTTCAGCAGGGCGAAGTATTCGGTGTCCACCGATTCTATCGCTTGGTTGTAGGCCTGCGCGAACCCGTTGTTGCGTCGTTGTTTGATGACTCTGACCTCAGGGTACTTTGCCTCGAGGAATTCGGCGGAGCCGTCGGTCGAGCCGTTATCGATGACAACCACCTGAAGCGGGTCATAATCCGTAGCCAGCACAGAGTCCAAATGTTGGACTAGGTGTTGCTTACCGTTAAAATTCAGTATCAGCACCGTTACGGGAGGCTGAGTGGTCAAAGCGGTCCCTGATTGTGTCGTATCTGAGCTATCGAAGTCTTAACTTATAAAAATATAATCCTTCGCCATTAAAACAGTGACTATTTATTTTGCCAGACCATCTCTGTAGGAGGATGGTGCCGTTGGCTTCACGGGACGACTTTGTCTTCCGGAAATTCGCTGACTACTACAGAACAAGCTTACTCAACCTGCACGAGCCGTCAAGAATCAGGGAGCGAGAGTTCGGCTTCATAACCTTCGGAAAAGCGATGATGCTCAGGCACAAGAAATTCGAAACGAAGAAGGAGTTGGAGTCTTTTTTAGGTTCGATGGTTCCTTCAGCCGCTTACCATTCCAGCGCGTATTATGAACGCCCACAAGCAGAGATGGACGAGAAAGGCTGGCGGGGAGCAGACCTCGTGTTCGACATTGATGTCGACCACATTCCAACGCCATGTGGTAAAATCCACGACCGTTGGACCTGCAGCAACTGCGGGTTCGCGGGAAAGGGCCCGACTCCGGAACGGTGTCCTGCCTGCGGTGAAGCACGATTTGATGCCAAGACGTGGACGTGTGACGTCTGTTTGGAAACTGCTAAGGAGGAAACCGCTAAACTGTTGGATTTTCTGATGGATGATTTCGGCTTCGCGAACGATGAATTGAACGTGTACTTCAGCGGGAACCGGGGCTACCATGTGCACGTCGAGCGGGACAGGGTGCGTTTGCTCGATTCTATGGCGCGGAAGGAATTGGTGGACTACATCATCGGGCTGGGGTTGAAGACCGAATCCCACCGGTTGATAGATAGAGGGGGAATCGTGGTTGGGGCTGACTTGACAGGGTGGAGACGGCGCATTGTTAGGGGAATCGAAAGATTCTTGGAAAACGCTTCGGCTGGCGAAGTCGGGGCCCAGGACTTGAGTAAACGCAGCGTTGAGTCGTTAGTGAAGAACAAGGAAATGCACCTGGAAAATCTTAAGAAAAGGGGGCGAATCGACGTGAAGGGCGTTGGACCCCAGAACTGGGAAAAAATCGTCCACTGGGTCGTGGACCAGCAGTCAGCGAAGATCGACACGGTCGTCACGACAGATATCCACCGGCTCATCCGGCTGGCGGGAAGCCTCCATGGGAAAACAGGATTCATGAAAGTGGAGGCACCGTTGAGGGGTCTCGACGAGTTCGACCCGTTGAAGGAGGCAGTAGCCTTTAAAGAGGGACGCGCGATTGTTGACGTGAGCGAAGCCCCCGAGTTTCGCATCGGAGACACGGTGTATGGCCCCTTTAGAAACGCGTCAAGCGTGGAGTTACCCACCTCTGCAGCCGTGTTCCTCCTCTGCAAGGGTGTAGCACAGGTGGTGGCGTAGCCGTGTACAGCATGCTTTATGACGCGTGGTTGAAAGAAAAGGAAAATGCGGAGGTGCAGAAGCTGCCGAAGGATTTCTACACCACGGCCGCAGAGTATGTGAGCAAGATTCGGCAAGAGGGGCGGATGCTCGACCAGCACTCAGCTAAGGCGAGGCTGGTCGCTCAAGAATCGGCAAACGTCAAACGAATGATGACGGAGCTGTTCACGTTGCGCTTCAATAAGATTGTCAAACAGGCAGCCGCTGCTGGGCTTTTGAATAAGGAGGCCTTGACTTTGGAGGAGGAGAGGCTGCTCCTCGGGGTGAAGCCGTCTGTAGAGGATTTTCAGGCTCTTTTGAAGGAGTTTCTGCGGGGAAAGATTACTCAGGTTACGGAGAAAGCCGACTCGCCGAGACGAGTGGTGCTGAGGTTTGTGCAGGAAGTTCCAGCGATTGTGGGGGCAGACTTGAAGGTTTACGGACCGTTCGCGGCAGAGGATGTGGCGACGGTGCCTGCTGAAAACGCCAAAGTCTTGGTGGAACACGGCGTCGCCACGGAAATTGAAGCCCAGTGAACGTGAGGGTTCAAGAGTGACGTGTCGGTTCGACGCTCTTCTACGTTGGTCTCTCAGCCGAGTATAGTAAAGCTTTTCTTAACCCTCGGCGGAGAAACCTTGAGAAAAGCCTTGGTTAAGCGCGAGAAAGCCGACCGAATGTTGGATTGCCTGGGACTCTTCTGCCCGGAGCCCGTCTACAGAACACGATTAGAGCTAGATCAGATGGCGCCTGGGGAGACGTTAGAAGTGTGGGCGGACGACCCCGCTGCAGAGAGGGATATCCAAAGCTTGGCTAAGCGCTTAGGGCACGACATCTTGGAGATGCGGAAGGAAGGGAGCAAGCTCTACTTCTTGATTAGGAAGGGAAAATGAGAGGCGGTTATGATGAGACGAGTCTACATGGACCACACCGCAGGTATGCCCGTCGACGCGCGGGTCCTCAACACCATGATGCCCTACTTCGAAGGGCTTTACGGGAATGCCTCTGCGCTGCACTCCTTCGCCCAAGAGGCGCGAAGGGGTCTCGAAGACGCGCGGAAACACGTCGCCCATCTGATAAGGGCCGAGAGAAGTGACGAGGTTTACTTCACATCCGGCGCCACCGAGAGCAACAACTGGGCAGTCAGGGGTGTGGCGGCTATGAACCGAGAACGCGGGAAACACATCATAACGACCAGCATCGAGCACATGTCAGTGATGAACACCTGTAAGTACTTGACGAAACAGGGGTTCAAAGTGTCCTACTTGCCCGTTGACAGCTACGGCGTCGTCGACCTTGAAGCCTTGAAGAAGGCGTTGACCGACGAGACGATTCTCGTTTCCGTAACGTACGCCAACGGAGAAATAGGCACAGTCGAGCCCGTGAAGGAAGTGAGCGAAATCGTCCACGGCGGGAAGGCGTACTTGCATGTGGACGCCACCGCCGCAAACGGGCAGGTTCCGATAGACGTGCAGACGGAGGGCATCGACTTACTAACCCTGTCGTCGAACGACATGTACGGACCGAAAGGAGTCGGAGCCCTCTACGTAAAAAGGGGCACCCGACTGGAGCCGCTCATCTTCGGAGGAGGCCAAGAGCGCGGGCTGAGGTCTGGCACCGAGAACCTGCCCGGCATCGTGGGCATGGGCAAAGCGGCAGAGTTGGCGAAGGCTGAAATGCAAGCGGACGGCGAACGGCTCGTCCAGCTACGGGACAAGCTTCTCAAGAATCTGCTGGAGAGAATCCCGTGTTCCTATTTGAACGGGCATCCGTCACGCAGGCTGCCCAACAACGCGGCGGTGCGGTTCAGCTTCATCGAAGGCGAGTCGATGCTCCTCAACCTCGACATGGCCGGCGTGGCGGCTTCTTCAGGATCAGCGTGCACCACGAAAACCTTGGACCCCTCGCACGTGCTCTTAGCCACGGGGTTGAAGCATGAAGAGGCGCATGGCTCGCTCCTGTTCACGTTGGGCAGGCAGAACACTGAGGACGACGTGGACTACGTGGTGAGCCTACTGCCCGATATAGTTAAAAGGCTGCGCTCCATGTCACCCTTAACGCCGAAAGAGCTGAGGGAACGTGTATAGCGAAAAAGTCATGGAACACTTCCGGAACCCGCGCAACGTGGGCGAGATTCCAGACGCCGACGGCGTGGGCACGGTGGGCAACCCAGTGTGCGGGGACATGATGTCCATCTACATCAAAGTCAAAGACAACCGCATCGTGGACATCAAGTTCAAAACCTTCGGCTGCGGCGCCGCGGTTGCAACGAGCAGCATGATTACCGAGCTGGCCAAGAACAAGACCTTGGAAGAAGCCATGAAAATCAGCCGACAGGACGTGGCTGACAGCCTCGGCGGGCTTCCGCCTATCAAGATGCACTGCTCCAACTTGGCGGCGGACGCGCTCCACGAGGCCATAGTAGACTACCGGAAGAAGAGGGAGGCACCCAGCAAGTGACCAAGTTCGTACGATGTGAACAATGCGACGTGAAGCTAACGGGCGACAGGTGTGCATTCGCGTCTCATACGCGTGTCATCAACGGAGAAACGCATGTCTTCTGCTGCGTGAAATGCGCTGAACGATACGAAGAGAAGAGAAAGGGTTGACTTCACTCTCGAGCCATCGTTCGAGCCTTGATGACCACGAGTTTCTCGAAGTCGAGCTTCTCTTCGTCAACTATTGATGCACGCAGCCCACGCTGCTCGAAGCGAGTCAGCGTCTCCTCAACGTTTGCGAGGCTCGACTGAACCAAAAGCACACGCCCATTGCTCTCAAGGTGTTGGGAGACTCGGTCGATAAACCTGTCGATAACCGTGCGTCCCGTCTCTCCTCCTGCCCAAGCTGTCTCGACCCAGCTTCCACCCTCAGTCTGCTCGACGGGCACGTAGGGCGCGTTGAAGACGATCAGATGAAACCGCTCATCCTCTTTCACCGCTTCGAAGAGCTCGCCTAAGCGCGGTTCAACCTTCGCTGCGACGCCGTTCTGTTCAGCGTTCTTTCGTGCGCAGGCGACGGCGAAGGGGTTGCTATCCACTGCGACCACTCTGCTGGCTTTCTCAGCCGCTACCACTGCGAGAAAGCCGCAGCCGGTGCCCATGTCCAAGACGCGCTCAGCTGCCGCCACCGTTAGGTTCCTCGCCAAAAGGAACGTGTCCTCCGCGGGCTCGTAGACGTCTTCCGGGACGTCGAACACGAGTTCTCTCCAGAAAACCCTCTTACCACGTGAGCTCATTTGCCAACGCTCCAAAGTCCTCTGGCGACAACTCTCTTACCCGTCGATCTTTGAAGGGCAGGGTGTCGGCTTTCTCAGCGGCTTCCGTGTCCTTCAGTCCCTGTTTGCGGAAGAGTGTAAGGACGGCTTTTCGGACCAGCCTGTTGCGTTGCGTAAACAGCACACGCACTACGTCCCTGAACACTGCCTCGTCCTTCACCTTGAACGGAGAAGCCGGACGCGGTTGCAGTCGCACGATAACTGCGCCCACATCGGGCCGGGGATAGAACGCGGTCTTCGGAACGGGGTCGAGCAACTCTGTTTCAGCATAGTAGTAAGTTGAAACAGTCAGGCGGCTGTAGTCCCTGCCCCCTACTGGGGCGTCGAGGCGTGCGGCGAATTCTCTCTGAAAAGTCAAGACGGCGGTTTCAAACGGCTTTTCGAGCAGCCAGAAGAGCAGCGGCGACGAGATGGCGAACGGCGGGTTGGACACCACCTTGTCGAATGGGGGAACAGCGGCCTTGAGGATGTCGCCTTCTATGAAGTGCACGTTTTCCAAGTCGGCAAGCTCGTCGTTCAAGACACGCATGATTCGTGTGTCCTTTTCCACGGCGACCACCGTCTTCGCCTTCTGAGCGAGCAGCCGTGTGAGGAAGCCGAAGCCTGCACCGACTTCTAGGACAACGTCTGAGCGTTTGAGCGACGCGTGCGAAACCATGCGTTCCAACAGGAGCGGGTCAACCATAAAGTTCTGGCCCAGTCGCTTCCGCGGAGAAAGCCCGTGGCTGCGGATGAGCAGCTGGGCTTTGTGATGAAGGCTCATTTGGGGTGTCACTACGGTGCCCGCGTGAACAGCCGGTATTTGCTGTCGCCTGCCAGTTCCTCGATGACGCGTTTGGCGATGAGTTTGGCCGGGTCGGGAACATTCGTGCGCTTCTGCAGGTCCTCGAAGTTTTCAAAAGGTTTGCGATCGCGTTCGTTGATTATCTGCCACATGTACTTCTTGCCGATTCCGGGAATAAGCTCCATCGCGTGCATTCGCGGCGTCACGGCTTGAGCGGTGTTGAAGAACGTGATGAACCAGGGCTCCCGCGCCAATACGATCTTTTCAATTACGCTAGGCAGCTCCATCCGAGCGTTGGCGGTCAACTCTTCGAAGCCTACCCGCCCTGTGATGTAGGTTATCTCCTCCCGTCTGTCCTTTCCTACGTATACGCGGTCATAAGGCTTGAGCGCTGAGCCTTCCTTCACCGTGGCCTCGAGGAGGGTGAAGAAGGCTTCGCCCACTACTTGAACGACTGCTCCGGCCCGGTAGCCGGGTCTGACGCCTGCTCTGCCGCGGGGCAGAAAGTCGAGTACGTAGGCGTGTTCTTCGTAGCGCTTCTCCATGCCCTCGTCTATCGCCCCTTGTGAATTGACAGTTAATTGTATGCTAACGTTTTTATTCCTTTTCACGATATTGGTTCAAAAAAGCGAGGATTTCTTCCAGTTTCTGTGTTTCCACGATTTTTCTGCCGCCCGCTAGGAACGCGCGGATTTCTTCAATGCTTTCGGGCATGCAGTTGACTAGCTGTGTCGCTTCCTGCTCGTCAAGTCCGGACTTTTCCATCAGGCCGTTCACGATTTCGGCGGTTGACTCAACTCCGACTTTGGCGAATTTGGCTGCGTAGTCGAGGGCTCGACGCTGAAACTGGTCCAGGTTCTCCTCTCCGATGGCTTCCAGCATCTGCTTGACTTCGGGCACGGTGAGCACTTTTTCTTTCAGGGCTTTTCTCGGCATATCTTCAGGCCTCCGTTGTCTGTGTTTTCGCCTTCAACGGCGCAAGGTGTTCGGGTTTGACAATGAGCTCCTTGACCGCTTTGCCTTGAGTCACGCTGACCACGTAGGCTCGCCCCTTCCGGTCGCCGATGACGCCGACCTTACCGTGGAAGCGGCGGTGGGGCATGCCCTTGTGGACGCTCGGGTCGATTTTCACGACTACCCGGTCGCCAGGGCTGTATTCGGTGAGTACTTTGCTGAGACCCGTCTTGCCTCTTTCTCTCACTCGTCTACGAAGCAGCGAACGGGTTCTGCGGCGGTATCCCCTTGACGTCATTTTTCTTCTCCTGCAACCACGCTCAGCACGTCCAGCCGAGTTGTCTTGGCCTCTGTGCCCACGATGCTGGCCACGCTTGGACAGGTGCGACCGTCATCTCCGCTAATCAACTCTTTGACGTAGAGGCCTCCTTGGCAACGGATCCGTAGCTTCGCGCGGCTGCGTGACAACCTTCTTACTTTTGCCTCGTATATGTACTTTTCCCGCATCAAGTCGGCACGCCGATGCAGCACGCGTCGCGGGGTCTGTTGGTTCACAGTCGCCCCGGAAAGTGCCTTCTCCATCTTCCTCAGCTCCTCGTCGGACACGTCGCGGGTGAACTCGACCATCGCGCGGTAGACTTTCACCGAGGCTTCAGCCTTCTTCAGCCGTCGAACGGTGTTCTTATCGGCAAACCGGAGGGTGCGTACTTCGACCTTTCCTTTCGCGCCGTCGTTGATGCGTTGCGCGAGTTTCTCCAAGTTGAGGAACCGGTTCTTCGGCTCCTTGATTTCCAACACGAAGGGACGCCCCGTGCCGAGCATGCGGGCATCCACGTCTTCTCGTCCGGAACCGTGGAGGGCGATTTCTCCGCCATCTGCAGCCTCTTTGATGGGGGTCCCCACGAGTTCTTCGACAGAGTCAGCGTACTTTCGTCCGGTCCCGCCGCAGTTTTCGCAGCCTTTTCCTCCGCATTGCCGGCAGAGCCAGCGCGATTGGGGGATGCCGCGGACGAGTTTTCGGTATCGCCCGAAGATGAACAGGGGGTTCACCTGCAGTCGAACGTTGCCCGTGACGGGGTTCACCAGCGCGACGATGTCAGGCGTCTTGAACTCGGCTTCCTTCCCGGTTACCTCCCCGATTCGCTTCCCGAGGTCGCGGCTGAATTGGTTCTTGATGCTCTCGCCGTGGTTCACGTTAAAGCGGGCCTTGAACTCGTCTTCTCGCTCTGCCATCTCATGTGGGAGCTCTATGCCGACGAGGAACGTGCTGAACTCGTACCCCCGCAGTTCTTCTATGATTTTAGCTGCCAACGAGGTGACGTGTTCGAAGCTGTCTCCGCAGAGAAAGCAGGGCTGCGTCGGTGAACAACGGTTCTTGCGGCGTTTCAGGAGGTCGCCCGCCAGGTGGAATGCGCCGTGGGCAGCCACCGTCTTCAACAGCGCCGCCCCGTGCTTGTCCTTTGCCAACAGCTGCTGATGTCCCTCCATGGTGAGCAGGAGTTTGATCGCTTCGCCGCGGTGGGCGTTCTCTACCCCGTGGCCTAGGAGGGCGAACTGTCGGCCCAAGCAGTGGTCGCAAAGCGGGTACTCCTTCAGCATCTGTGCTGCCGCGTCGAGAATGTCCATGGGTCGGCTGCCTACCCGAACTCTTTCGGAAGCTTCTTCCCCGCGAGGAACGGAAGCTTTTTGCGGCGCAGTTGTTTCATCATCCGGCGCATCATGCTGTACTGTTGGAGCAGCTCCTTGACTTCTTTCTCAGTGGTGCCTGAGCCGCGGGCCACGCGGCGGATGCGGGGGGACGAGAAGATTTTCGGGTTCTCCCGCTCTTTGGGCGTCATGGATTGGATGATGACGCGCCACTTTTCCAGCTTGCCCTGCGCCGTCTCAATCATCTCGTCGGGGATGTTGTAGGACATGCCGGGCAGCATTTTCAGGAGGTGCTTGAACGGGCCCATGCCTTTCATGGCTTCGAACTGTTCGTACATGTCGGTTAAGGTGAACTTGCCGCTGAGGATCTGTTTCGCCTTCTTCTCGGGCACTTTGACTTCGGCGTCTCGGACTTTCTCGACGAGGCTCTCCAGGTCGCCCATGCCTAAGAGGCGGCCGACGAAGCGGGAGGGCACGAAGGCTTCGATGTCCTCGATCTTCTCGCCCGTGCTGATGAACTTGATCGGAGAGCCAATCGCCGCGACGGCGGAGAGCGCGCCGCCGCCTCGGGCCGAGCCGTCGAGCTTCGCGACGAGGATGGAGCCGATGGGCGTGGCGTCGTGGAACGCTTTGGCCTGCGTCGAGGCCTGCTGCCCGATGGTGCCGTCGATCACGAGCATGACTTCGTCTGGTTTGATGACTCGTTCCAGCTGTTTCATCTCGTCGATGAGCCCCTTCTCCTCTTTGTGGCGCCCGGACGTGTCGATGATGATGACATCGCGGCCGGCGAATTCCTTCAACCCTCGCTGCGCCACGTCCACCGCGTTCTTCGACTTGGGGTCGCCGTAGACGGGCACGTTGATGCGGTCGGCTAGCTGTTTCAGCTGGTCGAAGGCGCCGGGTCGGAACGTGTCGACGCAGATGAGCGCCGGTTTCAATCCTCTCTTCTGGAGATACCGCGCGAGCTTGGCCGAGGCCGTCGTCTTGCCTGAGCCTTGGATGCCCACGAGCATCATGATGCGACGTTTGCCCGGTTCAACTTTCAACAGGGCCGGCTTCTCCCCGAGGAACCGCGTGACCTCCTCGTAGACGACTTTGACCACGTGGTCTTTCCGCGAGATGCCGGGCGGCAGCTCTTCTCGGAGGGCGCGGTCTTCAATGCGCTTAGAGATGCCTAGGACCAGTTGCACATTCACGTCGGCTTGTAAGAGGGCTCGTTGGATGTCGCGGGCAAGTTCCTTGACGGTGGCTTCGTCCACGACTGGGGATTTGAAAACCTTCTTCAAGGCATCGTAGATCGACGAGCCGAGGCGTTCGAGCACCATGACTATTCACTTTATCCTTAAGGCGAAGCGCATGCTTAAATAGGATTTGGGTTTACCGCAACCTTTTTTTGTCATTCTTCACTGAGTACAAAGCCGAGGAGAATTCGTTGTCGATTCCCATAAACTTCGTCGAGAAGAAGCCCATTCCGTCCGAAGCCACGATGCTGTGCGGGTTTCCCGATGTCGGCTTAGTCGGCGTCTTAGCCTCGTCCTTCCTCGTGTCCGAGCTCAACTTGGAAGAAGTGGCGTACGTGGACTCGGACCTGCTGCCGCCGGTGGTCGTCTTGCACAAGGGCCTTCCCCATTCGCCGATACACGTGTTCGGCAACAGCCGCATACTCGTGACGATCGCGGAAACCGCCGTTCCAGCGAAAGGGATCCAACGCTTGATGCGGAACTTCGTCGAGTGGACCAAGTCAAAGAGGGTTAACATGGTGATTGCAATAGGCGGGATACCGGCTCAGAACCGCCAAGACCTCGAGAAGCCCGAAGTCTTCGGCACCGCCTCGAGCCTCGACATGATAGGCTTCCTAGAGCAGCACCAACTCGGCGTGTTGCGGGAAGGCTACATGGTGGGTCCACAAGCGCTGATCATGCGCTACTGCGCCGAATCCAACGTGCCCGCCATCTCCCTGCTCGCCCAGTCCCACTACAATTACCCGGACCCGGAAGCCGCCGCAGTCGCCTTGAGCCACTTCGCCACCATCACCGGCCTCAAGGTCGACGTGACCAAGCTGGTGGAGAAGGGCGAAGAGCTGCGGCTCCGCGCCAAGGACATGATGAAACGAACGCAGCAAGAGCTAACCAAGATGAAGAAGGGGCAAGAAAGCGACCTGCCCCTGTATATCTAGCGGAGCCGGGATCTATGACGAGCCGTAGAAGAAGACGGTCAATCTTCGACTTGTTCAACGAATACGTAGAGGAGATGGGCTGGTTGGACGACGAGTTCTGGCCGTTTGAACATCCAAGCTGGGACATCCGGACCCATACGATCGAGCCCCTCTGCAACGTCGCCGTCACCCCCGACGAAGTGATAGTCACAGCCGATTTACCCTTCTCCGACCCGGACTCGCTGAGAGCCGAGCCCGTCGACGAAAAGACGCTGGAGCTCAGCGCCAAAATCGGGCGCCGCGTCTGCTGCGAAGACCTGGGCATCGTCCACCAGAAGGGCGAGTTCTCAACCTTCAACTGCCACGTGCGCATACCGGTAGCCGTAGACATGGAGCAGCGGAAAACGAAGCTCACGAAGGGCATCTTGGAGGTTAGGCTGCCGCGGAAGAAGGGCACGGCGATAAAAGTCGAGTAGCCACCCTCTCGCGACTTTCGGCGTGGAAAGTTTTAACCGCAGCCGCGGCTCAGATAGAGTCCACAAGGAGTCGTGTGCCTTGTCGGTGAAGAACGCGATCCACTTTTTCATCTTCACCTTCATACTCGTAGGAGTCTGCGGCATCACCGCGTGGGTAGTCTTAGATCTGCTCGCTGCACCCTTGAGCTACGCTGCGATAGCCTTCATCTGGGGCATCACTCTCGCAATCCTCTACTTGGCCTTCGACAAGTCCGGGTGGGACTGGTGGGAAGGCTAGAGCGAGGCTTTCTCCAACGCCGCTGCGACAATGAGCGGAAAGGCGATGGTGGCGTCGCAGATGACCGTGACCGTTTTCTCTTCAGATTTAACCTTGCTCCAGCTGACCGCTTCATCCAGAGACGCGCCGCTTAATCCTCCAGGCTCCGGCCGGTCCATGGTTATCTGCACAGCCGCGTCGACGCCCTCACGGAACGTGTGCGCGAAGAGGGCAAAGTGCTTCGGCCATCCGCCGCCCAGGATGATCATGCCAGACTTTTTCGCCTCGTAAACCCGGTCGACGAGCGTCGATACGTCGCCGAGAGAGTCGAGGACCAGCTTATTGTCTTGTCCGTAGACCCAGAGTTGGAACCCCACGATGGAGTCGGGAAGCCCCGGGCAGATGATGGGCACGTGCTTCTTGGCAGCCGCGGCCAAGATCGAGCCTCGGCGGGTTCGCTTCCCGATTTCGAACAGCAGGTCGGACGGTGAGATGCGTTGGCGCTTCGGCTCCGGAATGGCTTCGAGGACGCGGTGAAGCCACTGTTCCAAGTCGCGGAAGGCGCGGTGCTCCACGTAGATGTCGCCGATTCTCCCCACATCTTTTTCCTTGAGTTGCCGGTCCGCCGCCTTGAACGTGCCGACTTTATGCCGGTGGCCCAGGGATTCGACCAAGTCGTGCACCATGTTAGCGCCCGTCGTGATAATCACGTCCACGCGGTCTTCCTCCACGAGCTGGGCGATTATGCGCCGCAAGCCGCCGGGGACGACAGGGCCGGCGAGCGTCAAGAAGACCGTGTAGTCGGGGTCCGTGAACATTTCCGCAACGAGTCGCGCGGCCTTCCCGAGTTTGCCGGCGCCCAAGACGCCGCACGTGTCCATCGCCTTGACGAGCTGGGCCACGGTGATTCCGCGTTTGAGGCATATCTGTTTCACGTTCTTCAAGAGTTTCAACTTCGAGCAGGAGCTGAGGAGAAACCGAGGGGTTAGCCCTTGGTTCGCATGATCTTCGTCCGGCCCAAGATTCGCCAATACTCAACCTCGATGCCTGAGACCAGCCGGCGCTTCAATTCCTCGTCATCCGGGAACGCGGCCTCGAAGACTTCGTAGGTTTCCAAGTCCATGATCTGCACGGCGTTGGGCAACAGGGCGATGATTTGGCCAGGCTTCTTTTCGATGAGGGGGACGTCTATTTGAGCGCTTACAGGTTTGACGAACGTTCGCTTGGTACCGTCGAAGACGCCGATCGCGACGACCCGAGCCTTTGCCGAGCCGTGTTTGCCGGGTTTCGACTTGGCGAGGCTCGCGACGCGGCACGGCTCGTTGTCGATGATTACGTAGCCGCCGACGCGCACGGACCCAACGTCGACCGGTTTACTCATCTTATTCCAATCCTGACACGCTACAGCAATGTTTAACAACTAAGATAAATAGATTAAGGTTACTCGGTGCGGCAGAGGCTATGGTTTTTCACAGCGTGGGGTTGACGGCGAGAAACGACAGGCAGAAAGCGTTCGACGTAGCCGAGCAGCTGGCCGCGCACGTGGACAAGCAGGGCCTACGCGTGGCCGTTGACCCGGAAATCGCGCGGCGCATTCACAGACCGGAAGACGCCGTGCCCCTGGAAGCGTGGAAGGTCGACCTCATCGTCACCGTCGGCGGCGACGGCACCATTCTGAGGACGTGTATTCAAATTCCTAAGCCGGAGCCGCCGATCTTGGCCATCAACATGGGGGAACGCGGGTTCTTAGCCGAAGTCGCGCCGCACCAAGCAGTGCCGGCCGTGGACCAGTGCCTCGCCGGGATGTATCAGCTCGAGCGGTGCAAGAAGATCGCCGCGGCCGTGGAGGGCGAACCGCTGCCCGACGCGTTGAACGAGGTGTTCATCTCGGCCGACGCGCCTGTGAAGTTGCTGTACGCCAGCCTGTGGAAAGACGGCGACCGGATGCTCGACGTCCGCGCCGACGGCGTGCTCGTCGCGTCGCCGACCGGCTCCACCGGCTACTCCGTCGCCGCCGGCGGACCGGTCTTAGACCCGGAGACCGACGTTTTCGTCATCACCCCTGTGTGCCCGCTCACGCCGTTGCCCCCGATTGTGTTGCCTGAAGACGCGACGCTAAGCGTGGAGATTGAACGCCCACGCACCGCGCTGGTCGTGGTCGACGGGTACTATCGTCGGCTGCTGACGACGCGGAAGCCGCGAATCACGGTCACCAAGTCGCCCAACGTGACTTCGTTCATTCGGTTCCGCCGGGACTTCTACAGCAAGCTGAAGAGTCGGCTCCTGTACCCCAAGGGAAGGCGAGGCTGACCACGACTGCGCCGCCGAAAGTCCTCGTCCTAGACACGTCCGCATTCATCGCCGGCTTCGAACCCTTATCGATTCCGAACCCGCTGTACTCGGTTCCCAACGTCAGGGACGAACTCACCGCGAACTCGCTGGCGCGCACGCGGTTCCGCACCGCCGTGGACAGCGGCAAGCTGACCGTGAAGTCGCCCCTGCCCGAATACGTGGAACGGGTCCGAGCCTCGTCGAAAGCCGTCGGCGACTGGCGCTTCCTCTCCGAGGCCGATCAGCAGGTCTTAGCGTTGGCGTTAGAGCTGCAGGACGCTGGCTGCCGATCGCAGATTGTGACCGATGATTATTCGATTCAGAACGTGGCCAACCAACTCGGCATCGCATTCGCGTCGCTGCTGACCTTCGGTATCCGCTACCGCTTCCAGTGGACCCTCTACTGCCCCGCCTGCCACCGCAAGTACCCAGCCGACTACCAGGCCAAACACTGCGCCGTCTGCGGAACCCGGCTGAAGCGCAAACCCTCGGGAAAAGCGCTCGTGTAGCCTCGGAGAACGCGCGCGGGAAGACGCCGCCAAGGTGCAGTTCGAAAGCAGGGTGAAGCCTGCCCGCCAGCCGTCGAGGCGAGCCTTTCCTGCGCGTAGGACGAAAAAGAAAATAGCCGCCAGCACGTAATCTTCACCGAGGATTAGGATGAGCCACGTTGAACGCCGCGCTACGTATTTTGAGGCTCCTGGCCAGCAGAACACGGACGCCGTGTTGAAGACTGCAAGAGAATATGCTGAGGAACTCGGCGTACGAGACGTCGTGGTGGCCTCCACGACCGGCGAGACCGGCGTCGCGGCTGCGAAGCTGTTTCAAGGCTTCAATCTGGTGGTCGTGACGCACCATGCGGGCTTCTCAACGCCAGGCGTCCAAGAGATGACTGAGGAGAACCGGCAGGAGCTTCTGGCGAGCGGCGCGAAGGTCTTGACGGCCACGCACGCTTTGAGCAGCGTCGAGCGGGCGGTGAGGAAAGACTTCGGCACGATTGGGCCGCTGGAGATCATCGCGAATACGCTGCGGCTGTTCGGCGAGGGCACCAAAGTCTGCGTCGAGATCGCGTTGATGGCAGCCGATGCGGGCCTGATACCTGTCGACCGAGACGTCGTCGCCATCGCTGGGTCCAGCCGGGGCGCCGACACGGCGTTGTTGATCAGGCCTGCCAACGCCAGCCGATTCTTCGACCTCGAGGTCCGCGAGGTCATCGCCAAGCCGCACCGCCTGGAAAAGTAGCGCTTCTGTTCACTAGTCATACTAGGGAAGCGGACGGGTGCCGAGTTCGAGCTCGACGGTCATCTCAGAGCCGCCGCGCTCGACCGTAATGATAATCGTTTGTCCCGGTCTCGTGTGCTCTTCAAGGTAGGCGGAAATGTAGTCTACGCTGATTATCTGCGTGCTGTTAATGGCGAGGATGATGTCATTGACTTGTAAGCCATATTCGGCGGCTGGGCTGTTGGCCTGCACCTCCACGATCACCACTCCCCACGTCGTGGCGGTTTCCAGGGTCTGCGCCCGTTCGTAGGTCATGGCTTGTCCGCCGATCCCTATCCACGAATGGGGATAGTCGGTTCCGTTGATCAGCCACGAGATTTCGCGGAGCACGGTGTTGGAGGGGACGGCGAAGCCGACGCCGGTCGAGTTTTCCACGATGGCGAAGGTGACGCCGACGACTTGGCCTTTGGCGTTCAGCAGGGGCCCGCCGGAGTTGCCGGGGTTGAGGGGGGCGCTGATTTGAATGACGTTGGCAATGGCGTAGCCGCCGGCTAAGTCTTCGGGCACGGCCCTGCCCAGTTGGCTGACGATGCCGACGGTCATAGAGCCCACCAGCTCGTAGGGATTGCCCACGGCGATGACGAGGTCGCCGACCTGCA